>JBDHTV010000021.1:0-15435 GCA_039808825.1 Bdellovibrionales bacterium
GCTTCTATTAACCTCTTCCCGGCATAGTCAGTTATCAGCCCATCTTTGAGCCGAAATCCTTATGCCTGCCTCACTTCAACGCGACCTCTCATTGCGCATCGTGATGCTGACGATCCCGGTCATGCTGGCGCTTTGCACAATTGATCTCGTATACGAGTCCGATGCCGCAGAAGTATCGCTTTTTTTATGCATCAGCGCCTGCGGCTACCTGCTCCATCGGTTATGGCGACGGCAGCATAGCGTCATGCGGCAGTCCGAAGTGGCCGAGCAACGCAACGCGCTCTTCGCCGCCGCAATTGAATCGACTCCCGCCGGCATCGTGATCGCCGACGCGACCAAACCCGGCAGCCCGATTATCTTCGTCAACAAGTCTTTCACCACCATCACCGGTTATGGCGCCGAAGAGGTGATGGGCCGCAGTTGCAGCTTCTTGCAGGGCATCCACACCAGCAAAGACAGCAGGCAAGAGATATCGGACGCGCTCAAAACCCGCCAACCGATTCAAGTCACGATCCTGAACTATCGCAAAGACCAGACCCCGTTCTGGAACGAGTTGCGCATCAGCCCGTTATTCGATCACGATGGCAAGCTGACCAATTTCATTGCCTTGCAGAACGATGTCACGGCAATACACAACACGCAGCAAGCGTTACAGATCGCTAAAGAGGAAGCCGAGCGCGCGACCACAATCAAAAGCAATTTCATGGCCATGATGAGCCACGAAATCCGCACGCCGATCAACGGTATTCTCGGCACGCTGAGCCTGCTCAACGAAATGCCGCTCCAAGGCGAAGCCCAACAGCTGGCACACACAGCGCATGATTCTGCCTCGGCGCTGCTGACCATCGTCAATGACATGCTTGATTTCAGCAAGATCGAAGCGGGCAAGCTGTCGCTCGAGATGACCGATTTCATGCTGGATGAACTCGTGCAAAGCTGTCTTGAGCTGATGCAGCCCACGGCCAACAGCAAGAAGATCGCGCTCAAGCTCGTTCTCGACTCCAATCTGCCGCGCCATGTGGCGGCGGACCCCACGCGTATCAAGCAGGTGCTGCTGAATCTGATTTCAAACGCCGTCAAATTCACCGAGCAAGGCAGCGTCACGGTCAAGATCAGCAACCTGCTCGGCAACAGCAGCAGTGAAGCGGAAGAAGCGATCGTCCGTTTCGAAGTAATCGACACCGGCATCGGCATGAGCCAGGACGGTATGACCCGCATCTTCACCGAATTCAACCAGCTCGACCCGACCATCGCGCGCCGCTATGGCGGCACGGGCCTGGGCCTCGCCATCTGCAAACGTCTTATCGGCATGATGCATGGCGAGATCGACGTCGAAAGCCGTCTCGGCGAAGGCAGCAAATTCTGGTTTGTCCTGCCGCTCAAGGTCGTGAGCGGCCCGCTACATGCCAAACCGGCCGTCCAACCGGCGGTGATCGGCATGAGCGGGGCGCGCATCCTCATCGTCGAAGACAATGCCACCAATCAACTTGTGCTGACCAAGACGCTCGAACGTCTCGGTTATGCCTGCGCCGTAGCCGATAACGGCGCCATCGCGCTCGAAAAAATTCAGTCAAACCACTATGATCTTGTCTTCATGGATGTTTCGATGCCGGTCATGGACGGGCTGACCGCAACGCGCAAAATCCGCGAACTGGGCGGCATTTTTGCCGAACTGCCCGTTTTGGCCATGACGGCGCAAAGCATGTTGGGCGACAGGGAACGCTGCCTCGCCGCGGGAATGAACGATTATCTGAGCAAGCCCATCAACCGCGAGGCATTGCAGCAGGCGCTGCAGCATTGGATCAAGCCGCGGGACGCCGCCCCGGCAGCCGCTATGGAGCCTGCGCTGCTTGATGCGCCGGCCAATGACCAGATCAATTGGCAGGTGTTGCAACAAATGGCCGACGATGTCGGGCGGGACTCGATTGACCGCCTGCTTGGCATTTTTGAACAAGATATGGCGCGCCGCGCCAATATCCTGAAGACAGCGTTGCAGTCGGAAGATTGGGAAACGCTGCAACACGAGTCCCATACGCTTAAAAGCAGCTGCGCCAGCTGCGGCCTCACCGGCCTCGCGCGCCAGATGCAGGACATCGAAGCCGCGCTGATCGAAGGCAACACCAGCCAGGCCCGTAGTCATGCCGCCTCTGTTGACCAGATGGTCAGCGCGGCGCAAACTGCGCTCAAGCAAGCACGGCAATATTACCAGGGAGAAAGCCGCCCATGATCGAAGCCAGCCTGACGCTCCAGACCGTGCCGCAGGAACAGAGTGATTATGACCGCGGCATCGTGCGGCTCGACCCCAGCGATCTCAAACGGCTCGGCCTTTCGGTTGGCGCGCGGCTCGCGCTCAAAGGCGGACGCACTATCTATGTCACCGCCCAGCCCGCCAAAATGGAATATCGCAATCAAGGGATGGTGCTGCTCGACGATCTGCAGCTGCATAATTGCGGCATCAAGGCAGGCGACCCGGTCAAGATCATCCCGGCCCCTGCGTTCGAGCCGATGAGCAGCTTGACGCTGACCACCCAGCATGTGCTCGACGCACGCGCCGGTCAGGCGCGCATTGCGACGATACGCAACCAGCTCGAAGGCCAGACGCTCAGCATCGGCGATATTGTCCGCATCCGCATGGCTGACCAATATGACCTGATGGCCCAGGTTACGGCGACGGATGGCGGCGCCCCCGGCTATATCAAACCGATTACCGCGATCAACGTCGTCACGGTGCCGAGCGCGCGGACATCGCCCGCCATGGGGCAGCTTGGCGGACTACGCCGCGAGTTCTTCTGGCTGGAGGAATGGCTGCAATCGGTGCTGCGCCATCCGCAGAGCGGCATGCGCGGCTTGATCCTCGAAGGCCCGCCGGGCAGCGGCAAAAACGTATTGGTAGAGGCGCTCGCACACCATACCGGCACCTATCTCGACAAAATCAACAGCGCTCGAGTCATCGCCGACGCCGCCAGCGCCGCCAGCGTCTTCGAACAAAGCTTTGCCGCCGCCGCGAGCCAGTCGCCAGCCATCATCGTCATCGACGATATCGATGTGCTGTTGCCCGCCACCGACGGCTGGGAGCACACCGTCATCGCCAACCAGCTTTATACCCAGCTTGACCGGCTGCCGCGCCAGATACCCGTCGTCATTATCGGCATCGCCCATCAGCGCAACGCCATCGACCCCGCCGCGCTGCGCCCCGGCCGTTTCGAGCGTAAGCTCAGCATCGAAGCGCCGGACAAAGAAAACCGGCTCGAAATTCTGCAGATCGTGACGCGCGATTACCAATTGGCCGCCGATGTTCAGCTTGAGCGGCTCGCGGCGTTGACGCAAGGTTTTGTCGGCACCGACCTGCAAGCGATGGCGCGGCAGGCGCAGCTGCGCGCCGAACGCAGCGAAAAGCTTAAGGCCCGCGCTACCGGCACCGCCAACGCCGCGCCGCCGATTGCAATGCATCATTTCCGCGCCGCCCTGACCGAGATCGTGCCGCACGGCCGGGCGAATTATCTCAGCGAGACCTCGACCATCAGCTGGCAGGATGTCGCCGGTCTCGAAGAGATCAAGCAGACGCTGCGCGAAGCGGTCGAACGGCCGATCAATTTCGGCCTGCTGCACGACAACAAGGGCGCACCGCCGCCGCACGGCGTGCTCGTCACGGGCGCATCCGGCACCGGCAAGACCAGCGTCGTCCGGGCACTGGCCGGCGCAACGCGCGCGCGCTTCATCCATGTCGACGCACGCAACATCGCGCTCGCCGACGCCCCGGCGCAGACCCTGCACACCATCTTCACCAAAGCGCGGCAAGCTTCGCCCGCCATGCTGTTCTTCGACAATATCGAAGCGATCATCCCGGCAGCGGGCCAGGCGGACGACAAGAATGCTACGGTATTCAACGCCTTCCTGCGCGAGTTCGACGCGACGCAGGATTTGCTGGGTCTGACCATTCTCGCCGCAACGAGCCATGCCGACCGCATCGATTACACGCTGCTGCGACCCGGCCGCTTCGACTATGTCATCAATATCCCGTTACCCGATACGATCACGCGCCGTAAAATTTTCGATTATCACGCCCACAAGCTGCCGCTGGCATCGGATGTGAATTGCGACGAGCTGGCGGAGAATACGCCGGGCTTTTCCGGCGCGGATATCGAAGGCGTGTGCCGCCGTGCCGGGCTGTTGGCGCTGCGTCAGGCCGTGGCGCAGCAGGATGGGCAGCTCGCGCCGCCGGTGGTGAACATGGCCATCTTCATGCAGATTCTACGCGGCTGGCGGCGCTGATGACACAAAAACGCCACAGCAATCCGTTAGACTGCAAGCGTGGATCAGGACTGTTCAATGACCAATTCAGGTAATATTCCGCAACGCGCTTTTTTCACGGATCCAGACCAGGCCGTTGCCCACGTCATCGCCATTTACGACGCTCACACCGCCGCGCTGCGCGACAATTTCGCTGCCTATGCAGCAGGCAAGACCACGGAAACGCGCCAGCGTTACGGCTATCCCTACGCCGCCGTGACGATCGAAGCGCTGCACCATATCGAGCACCAGCTCGCCTATGGCTTCATCGCCGGACGCGGCCGTTACCAGACGACGCTGACCCGGCCACAGCTGTTTGCGCGCTATTATCGCGAACAGTTCCGTCTGCTGCTGGCCAACCACAAGGTACCGATCGAGGTCGGCGTCAGCGACACGCCGATCCCGGTGCATTTCGCTTTCCCCGATGGCGTCTATGTCGAAGGCAACCTGATGCCCGAGCGCATCAATACGCTGGCCGAAAATTTCTATCTGCCCAATCTTGCCGATATGGACGACGCCATCGCCAACGGCACCTTCAAGCCGGGGCCGGACGGCACGTTGCCGCTCAGTCTCTTTTCGGGCCCGCGCACCGATTATTCGCTGCACCGGCTGCGGCATTATACCGGCGCGGGCGCCGAGAATTTCCAGAATTTCGTTATCCTGACCAATTATCAGTTCTATGTCGATGAATTCGTCCGCATGGCGCTGGAAATCATGCAGGCGACCGATGATCCGGACAAGCGCGCCTATCGCCAGCAATATCGCTGCCTGGTGGAACCCGGCGGCTATATGACGCCGAACCAGAATCTCGACGGCGGCGCACCGGTCGGCGAACGCGTGCAGCGCCTGCCGCAAATGCCCGCCTATCATCTCGTACGCGACGATGCCTGCGGCATCACCATCATCAATATCGGCGTCGGTCCGGCCAATGCCAAGACCATCACCGACCATCTTGCCGTGCTGCGCCCGCATGCCTGGGTCATGCTCGGCCATTGCGCCGGACTGCGCGAGTCGCAAAAGCTGGGCGATTATGTGCTTGCCCACGCCTATGTGCGCGAAGACCATGTGCTGGACGAAGATCTGCCCGCCTGGGTGCCTGTCCCGGCGCTCGCCGAAATCCAGCGTGCGCTGGAATCCGCCGTCTCGCAAGTCACGGGCAAGCACGGCATGGCGATGAAGGCGCTGATGCGCACCGGCACGGTCGTGACGACGGATAACCGGAACTGGGAATTGCTCGGCTATCGCCATCTTGTCGAGCGCTTCAGCCAAAGCCGCGCCATTGCACTCGATATGGAATCGTCCGTCGTGGCGGGCAACGGCTTCCGCTTCCGCGTGCCATACGGCACGCTGCTCTGCGTTTCCGACAAGCCGTTGCATGGCGAGATCAAGCTGCCGGGCATGGCGAACAAGTTCTATCGCCAGCAGGTCGATCAGCATCTGCTCATCGGCGTGCGCGCGATGGAGATTTTGCGCGCGCTTGGTCCGGAGGCGCTGCATAGCCGCAAGCTGCGCAGCTTCGTCGAAACGGCGTTCCAGTAATTCTTACGTGAAGCTGCTGAACAGCGCGAGCCCGATACCGTACAGGCTGATGAGCAGCAGCGCCATATCGGTCGCTATGCCGACCATATAGCCGGGGCCACGCTTGGCCGGATTGCGATAATAGTTGCGGGCATAAATCGTACGCCCCACCGGCCAGAACAAGCCGATCGCGGCGGCGAGACCGTCATGCACCGTAGCGGCTGCGAGCCAAAGCAGCGGCAGGAACAGCACAATCTGCTCGAGCGTATTCATCTGCACGCGGAAATAGCGCAGAAACTCCTCCGGCCCGTCGGTGCGGGGCGCGAGCACGTTGAACTTGATGCGCGCCTGCCCGACTTTCATCGTCACGACAAAATAGAGCAGCAGCGCTGCGATGGTAATCAGCGCGGTAAAGGGATAGGCGAAAGCCGTCATGAAACTGTCCTCCTGAACAGGGGATAAGCCACCATAAGGGAAGCTTGCCTGCCAAGCAATTTCGATTTCGTTACCGCCGCCGGAGCCTCAGGCCGCCAGGCTAAACAAACTGCTTTGCGTGCGCGGGAAAGCGGCTGCCACGTCCTGATAGCTGTTCAGACCGCTGCCGCTCCGCGTCAAGCCGCCATAGCTCTGCAACGATTGGCCGCCACCGTCATTATTCTGGTCGACCTCATTCGCGGTCAGCAGAAAGCGCAATACATCGTCGGAAAAATTGACGCCGTTGCTATTGGCCGAAGCCTGGTTCTGCACCGGCACGGCCACGGTATTGGCTGTCGCCTGCTGCGTTTGCCCGGTATAGTTGACGGCAATGGACGCAGCCGCCTCGTTGCTTTGTTCGGCCAGCGAGCGCGCCGCGTCAAAACTGGTTTGGTTTTGCTCTTGTGCCTGCCGCGAGGCCTTAAGCCGCGCGTCATCGGCGGGACTCACGCCATCGCGGCCCGGCAGCGGCAAACTCCGCAGCGGGATCGTGGAGCTATCGATGGTGCGAACCTGACTCATCCAGGAAAGAGCCTGCCTGCCATTAGTGCTACGAGACGCCCCTAGTAAACAAGAATACCGGGCGCGCGAATAGCCTCCTGCGCATCGTCAACACAAATTTTTCATAAAAGCCTAACGAATTCGTTAAGCTTTTCTGACCACGCAGCCGGATTGCCAGCACGGCGCGTTTGCGCTAAAACAATGCACCTTTCTTATCTACCTGAAAAAGCAGGAGAATCATAAATGACGCGTCCGTTTTTGCCACTGATGCTGGCGTTTGGCGTGTTGGGCATGGCCACCCCATTGGCGGCCGCCGACCTGCAACAAACCGCGAATCTCCCGCTCGCGCAGGTCGCATTCGACGACCAGCCGGTGATTCTTCCGGTTACGGACAGCTTCAACACTGCGATGCACAGCGTCGCGACCGATATCGGCAAACACTGCACGACAACCGAAGCCTATGGCTGGCGTCTGCAACAGACGGAACAACCGCGCGTCAACACCATCTTCAATAGCGTGGCGGGCAAATTGAGCACGGCGGGTTATAACCTGCAGCCGCAGACACCGCCTTCCGCCACGCGCGAAGTCACGGTCTTCACCGCGCAAAAGCAAGATCAGGATCTGCTCTTCATGTGGTCGGCCGGTGAGCTCGGGCTTGTCCTGCTTGTCTGCGAAACGCAAAGCGGCGTGGTCGCCGCGCCAGACACGCTCGCGGCCCCCGCCAGCGTGGCGGACGATGTCGCCGCCGCGGAAGCCACCAAGCCCGAACCGAAGCCTAAGGCGACGCCGCTAAAAAGCAAACCGAAGGCCAAGCCCAAAGCCAAGCCGCAGGCTAAGGCGAGCAAGCCCGCGCATGACGATCTGCCGCCCGTCATGCATGAAGACTCGGTTGCCGCGCCTTCGGACGCCGTGCCGGTCAAGAATAACAAGCCGGGCAAGGCAGAGCCGATGTCGCCCGAAGTGAAGGCGATGCTGGACTCCCTGCCGCCGGCACAGGCTATTCCGGTCGAACGGCCAGCAGCAACACCGGAGCCGGAGCCAGTAACCGATCCGGCGAAGCTGATCCCGGCCACACCGACCGGCCGCGCCAACCTGCCGCCGCAGCCCGCCGCGCCGGAAGCGCCGCCAGCCGTCGAACCGGCTCCCGTGCTTGCACCAGCTCCGGCTCCGGCACCGGCTCCCGCTGCGCCAGCCCCCACCCCACCCGCACCGGCGCCTCACCCGACAAATGACGTACCATTACCGGCGCCGCCGGAGGTCATGCCGGACACGCCGAAGCCTGCACCGGCACCCGCGCAGTAAACATGGCCGCGCACCGCCTGCAGCCGGGGCAAAAGCTCGTTATCGCGAGTCATAACCGGGGCAAGATTCCAGAGTTCCAGCGCTTGCTGCAACCGCTGGGGCTCGAACTATCTTGTGCCGCGGATTACGGCATTCCGGAGCCGGAAGAAACGGGCACGACTTTCACCGAAAACGCGCTGATCAAAGCGCGTGCCGTAGCAGCGGCCTGCGGGCTACCGGCTTTGGCCGACGATTCCGGCCTCGCCGTCACGGCTTTGAACGGCGATCCCGGAGTCTACTCGGCGCGCTGGGCCGGGCCGGAACGCGATTTCAATCTGGCGATGCAGAAGATTGAAACACTGCTTGCCGACAAGTCTGATCGTTCTGCGCAGTTCGTGACCGTATTAGCGTTATGCTGGCCCGACGGCACAACGCAAACTTACGATGGCGCGGTCGGCGGCACGTTGATCTGGCCGCCGCGCGGCCCAAACGGCTTCGGCTATGATCCGGTCTTTATGCCGGAGGGCTATACGCAGACATTCGGCGAAATCAGCGCCGAGCAAAAAAATAAGCTCTCCCACCGCGCCCGCGCTTGCGCCGCAATGATTGCAGAGATGCAGACACCGGCGACAAGAGCAGAAAGCTAAGCTCCTGCCGTCTGCGCTTCAATCCATGCGAGAAAATCCGGCGTGCCATGCGCAATGGGCAGCGCGACGATACAGGGCAATTCATAGCTATGATTGGCTTTGACGAGCGCAGCGCAAGCGTCGAAATGTTTGGCTTGTGTCTTGAGCAGCAGGATGGTTTCCCGCCCCTCTTCCAGCTTGCCCTGCCATTCATAGATGCTCTGCATCCCGGGGATGATGTTAGCGCAGGCCGCGAGCCGCGCCTGTACCGCAAGCTTGCCGATATGTTGCGCCTGCTCGGCATCAACACAGCAAACATAAATGACGATGGCGTCGGTCACGCCGCGGGCTCGCGCTTGGTGTCGTGCGCCTCATCCATCTGGCGCTGCCGCGTGCGAAAACGCGCCTTATCAGCATCCGAGCTTTGGCTGAAGCAATAGGCGCAGGAAACGCCAGCTTCATATTGGTCGTGCTGCTGGTCGGCGGCGGTCAAAGGATAGCCGCAGCAAAAACACATGCTGTAAGCGCCGGTTTTCAAGCCGTGCTCGACCGCCACGCGCTTGTCGAACACATAGCAGGCGCCCTGCCAGCGGCTTTGCTCCGGCGGCACATCCTCGAGATATTTCAGAATCCCGCCTTTGAGATGATAAACTTCGGCGAAACCTTCGGCCAGCATGAAGGCGGACGCCTTCTCACAACGAATGCCGCCGGTGCAGAACATCGCGATCTTTTTGTGCTTTGCCGGATCGAGGTGGGTGCGAACATAATCGGCAAAATCGGTAAATTGCGCGATCTGCGGATCGAGCGCATTCTTGAAGGTGCCAATCGCCGTTTCATAGAGATTACGCGTATCCAGGACCGTCACGTCCGGGTCGTCGATCAGCGCGTTCCAGTTCTGCGGCCTGACATAAGTGCCGACGCGCATGTTGGGGTCGGCCTGCGGCTGGTTAAAGGTGATGATCTCGCGTTTCAAGCGCAGCTTGAGCTTGTTGAAGGGTTTTTCCGTTGCCGTCGAAAATTTCACCTCGGCAAGCGGGAGGCCGGTTTCAGCCGCTAAAACAGCCAGCATCCCGCCAATTGCGGAGGCGCTCCCCGCCAGCGTGCCATTGATGCCTTCCGGCGCCAGCAGCAACGTGCCACAGAGATCAAGCGGCGCGAAAGCATCGCGCAACCGATCACGCAGCGCGGCGCAATCGGCAATCGGGGTGAACTGATAAAGAGCGGCAACCTTGTATTGCATACCTCTTTATAAAGCAGCGCGCTTTCAGCGCCAAGCCGGAATAGCGCCGTGCGACGGAACAAACCGGCCAAACCGTTGTTATCGCAAGGCAGTCCACGGACTATTAACGTTAAGCAGGCAAACTAAGCGGCGCTGAGGATTAATGATGCATAAGCTTATCCTGTGTCTGGCCATCTTTTGCTGTCTTTGCCTCACCCAGGCCGAAGCAAGCTGGCGTGACCGGACCAGCTCTGGCGGCCAAACTGCCAAGCGCGAAAAGTCCTTCGCCTACGAAGGACAAAAGCTGGCCGACCTAGCCTATGGCGCGGACGAGCAGCAGAAGCTCGATGTCTATTTGCCAGCTCAGGCATCACAGGCCCCGATCATGGTCATGGTACATGGCGGCGCATGGTTCATTGGTGACAAAGCGCATAGCGGCGTCGTGAAAAACAAGATCGCCTATTGGGTCAAACAGCAGGGTTATATCCTTGTCTCGGTCAATTACCGGCTCGTTCCTGCCGCCAATCCGCTGGAGCAGGCCCATGACGTCGCGCGCGCGCTGGCCTACACCCAGCGCCACGCGCCGGAATGGGGCGGCGATCCATCCCGCATCGTTCTTATCGGTCATTCCGCCGGCGCGCACCTGGTGGCGCTGCTCGGGGCCAATCCCGCCATTGCCGCCGCCGAGCAGGCTGCGCGCTGGAACGCCACGATCGCGCTCGACAGCGCCGCCATGGATATCGTCAGCACCATGCAGCAGAAGCATTATTTTTTCTACGACAAGGCTTTCGGCCAGGATCAGCAACTCTGGCAGCAAAGCTCGCCCACGTTACAGCTGACACGCGGCGCAACGCCGATGTTGCTGGTATGCGGCGAACAGCGTCCGGACAAGCCATGCGATCAAGCCAGAATATTTGCCCAACGTGCCACGGGGCTCGGCGTCGCCGTCCAAACCATGCCGTTGCACAAGAATCATGGCGCAATAAATGCTGATCTCGGCAAGGAAGCCGATTATACGCAGCAGGTCGATGCCTTTATCCGTCGCTATAACGTCACGCCGCACCAAACTTATCGTTAAATGTGCGCCGAAACATCGCACCACCTTTAGTTGTTTATTAACCTTCATGCCATTATTATTTCGTGGTTTATTTCCTTACCCAGCGGCCTTGATGCAAAGCACGGACAAACTAGTCGCCATGGTGATCGACGATCAACCGATGATGCGTTCGATTGTGCGCAGCGCCATGAAGCAGCTCGGGATCAGCCAAGTCATAGAAGCGCACAGTGGCAACGCCGCGATCGAGGTTATCCGCAACACAAAGACGCCGCCCGATTTCATTTTTTGCGATCTCTATATGGAAGATGGCGGCGGCACCGAATTCATCAACAAGATGCGGCGCGATGATTACCTAAAGACACTCGGAATCCCGATCCTGATGCTGACCGGCGAAGAAGACGAGATGATGCTTGATGTCTGCCGTCAAGTGGGTGCCGTAACGATTTTACATAAACCTTGCTCGCTACCGCAGATTGCGGCAGCATTGAGCAAGATTCTCGGCTTCGATATCATGAAGTCTGCAGCGGCCGGTTAAATGACGCTGGCGATGCCGGCTTAACCAGGTGCGTTGATCATGGAAGTTCTGCCGCAAACCAAACGTCTTGCACTGCTCGAATTTCTGCATCACATCAAATATGCACTGAATGAATGGCTCATCGTGGAAACGCGCCTGACGGATATGGGCGCGTTGCAGATGAACAGCACGCAAGTCGCCGATATTTTGAACAGGACGTTTCAGGGTAAGGATGGCCGTCTGCTCGTTTGCAACGATCACGAAGTGCTCATGCTGATCCGTTGGGGCAAAGCGCCAGCCAAACAACTGACGCAGGAAGTGCGCACCCATTTGCCGGAAACAGTCTGCGAGATCGATATCAATCCGCCAACCAAGGAGGGTCTGGTCCGGATTGAAATGCGGCTCGCGCCTCGCAGCGCCGAAACCGAGCTTTATGAAGAACGCACCAAGCGGCATGAAAACGTCATCATGATCGTCGATGACGATCTGTTCGTACGCAAGCTATTGCAAAAGGCGCTGGAAGGCGTGGGCCGGATTGTCGAAACCGCAGACGGCAACCAGGCTGTCGCGCTCTATTTGGCGAACAACCCGGACGTCGTCATTCTCGACATCCATTTGCCGGGGCTCTATGGCAACGAAGTCCTCAAGAAGCTGCAGACCGTGGATCGCAACAGCTTCATCATCATGCACAGTGCCGACAGCTCTAAAGACAACATCATCCACTCTGTGCACGACGGCGCGAAAGGCTTTCTCGCCAAACCCTTCGCCAAGAACCGGCTGATCGATGTCGTGAAAAAATGCTCGACCATTACCTGAGGCCGCGCTTCGCAGGCTTCAGGTCGCAGGTTGTTCCCAATTGCGGTAAACATTGAAATTGGTCACAAACTTGCCGCAGACCCGGCGCGGCTCGACTTGCGGCGCCTGCGTATGGATATCCATCCCCGTCATGACATTGAGCGAGCGCGTTGCCAGTTCCACCGCCGCTTCAAGCAGTTGCCGTCGCAGCCGCCCGACCACGGAGAGTTCTTCGGCCGGCTTGTCGAGCAAGACGTCCTGGAATGTCTGCAGCCTGGACTGTAACTTGGGGTCATCGAGCCGGTAATCGAGTACCGGCGCAAACGGCGAACGCCCAATAATGTCGAGTGTCGCCTTATGTGGCACCACGAGCGTCGGGTTGGCATTGACCGCCAGCGCGATCATATCGTTGGGCCCGGCCTCCGGCTGATCGATATGCAAGGCAACGCCATGCGGCATCAAATCGCTCCGATAAGTAAAAAGCTGGCCCCGCCAGGGCATGCCACCCGCGACCGATTGATTGAACAATACCGTCTGCGCCAGGGGTTCGCGGAAAGCGCCGAGCGGCGCGATGGGTTGGCGCGATCCCGTCACCTTGCGGCAATGACTGACGATACCTTTGTCATCGAGCTGTGCCCGTAGCATCGCACTGCCGAAAGTCGTGAAATGGTCGGCGAAGGAGGTCATCGGCTGCGTGAGCGGTGCAACGGCGAGCGGAAATGACGTCGCATAAATATCGGCAATCGTTCTCGCCGCGATCAAGGCCCGCCCCGCCGCCTGTGCCGCGGCGTTCAGGGGCGGAAGCGGCGCCAGCACGCGCTGATCCAGCGCCTGCGTCAAAGGTCGCCAAGCATCGTCTTCCGCCATTGCACTCCCCCCCACTATTCCTAATGAGCGTAAGGGTATCGGGCCGAAAGTAATAAGGGTTTCGCGGCGTACGATAGGTTAATGGCAGTCCGTATAAACTGTCGTGGTATAGGGCGTTTGTGTCTCGCAGCCCGTATTGGCAGGCATCGTTTCCGCCCCACGTTGCAGATTGCGCCCGCCACTTAACCCGAAATCGCGGATGCGGATCGCCTTACGTAATGCACCGAGGTTATCCTGCCGAGCTTGATCTGCCGCCCCAGTCTTGAGTTTACCGTCATCCTGCGCTGCCGCAATCGCCAGATCCTGCCGCCAGAAAGCGTCCCACAAATCCGCATTGGGCCGCTCACCCGGATAGTCCTGCAAAACCGCCGCGACATCATGCTGCTGACAATGTGAGACTTCTGCCGCGGTCTTGAACTGACCGCTCTGTTTTCTCGCCGCGCAACCCGCCATGGCAGAGTCGATTTTCCGCGCCGCTTCCGATGATACCGGATAATCCGCCGTGCAGGCCGACAGCAAGAGGGCCATGCCGAATGCTAAGATTAAAGGCTTCATCGTGGGCTCCTTAAACTAGACTGAAGTTGCGCCAGCGTGCCCACATGGCAAAGCCAACACAGCAAAACGGAAGCATGATTGCGCCATCATATAAAATATCAGCGTGAAGTGGCTGGAGAAAGACAAGCACGCTGGCAAAATTATAAAGCCGGTCATTGAGGCGGCAGGAAGAAATGGTCGGAGTAGCGGGATTTGAACCCACGGCCCTCAGTCCCCCAGACTGATGCGCTACCAGGCTGCGCTATACTCCGACACCTCGAACGGGAGGCCGCACTATAGCGATGCGGTTCGCCGGCTGCAACCCTTTGTGAATCCGGCAAAAGCTATTGCGCCGCCTGCACGCGGCAGACTTTATTGACGCATTGATAGGCCGGAATTGTCGGCTCGCAGGCATATTCTGGCTCCGGACAGACGGCACGCACTTTCTGCTGCAGCGGGATTAAACTGGGCGTGATGTAACCAACATAGCGGTCGCCCGCGAGGCCGAGAATGACCGGCGGGTCGCAAGGCTGCGCATAGATAAAATAAGGTTTGCAATCCTCGGTCTTATCGCACCAGTAAGCCTGCGCCGGGATATTGTTGATGAAGCCCTTCAACAGCATTTTGGCTTCGGCACATTGGCCGGCAAAAGCACTGGGCGCGGCCGTCATGACGAGCAGGCCGAACACGACCCGCTTTAGCATAGGCTTGCGATATTGCATTCGGATTAAATGCCGGATTGCTTCAGCAATTCACGCAGCGACTTGAGTTCGTCCAGCAGCCCCTCAAGCTCTTCGCGCTTCTTGGCCGTGAGCGTGCTTGGCTTGGCCGGAGCAGCCGTAACGTTCGGCTGCGGCGGCACGGTCAACCCGAGCGGCCCGACCTTCTCCGCCGGATTTGGCGCGGCGGCACCGGTCGAGATGCGGTTGATGACGCTGGTGCGGTTTTCCTTAAGCAGCTTCTGTACACCGCGAATCGTGTAACCCTGATTGTAAAGCAGGTTCTGGATATGCTTGATGACGTTCACATCTTCCGGCCGGTAATAGCGGCGGCCACCGCCACGCTTCATCGGACGGATTTGCGAAAATTTGCTTTCCCAGAAACGCAGCACATGTTGCGGCACATCAAGCTCGGTGGCGACTTCGCTGATGGTACGGAAGGCGTTCGGCGATTTGACATCGGCCTTGTGGACCGTCGGATGGTTGGGTGCGGCGTCGTCTTGCGCAGTATGGACTGACATGGCTTACTCCTCCCCGGCTTTCGTAGAAGGGGGCAGCGACGAACCCGTCATGCCCCGGCTGATCGCATCCTTGAGCACATGGCTGGCGCGGAACACCAGCACCTTGCGCGGCAAAATCGGCACTTCCTGCCCCGTCTTGGGGTTGCGGCCAATACGCTGGCCCTTGCTGCGCACCTGGAAACTGCCGAACGAAGAAAGCTTGACCATCTCGCCGCGCACCAACACGCGGCTGACTTCCTCAAGAATCACATCAACCAGATCGGCCGATTCGTTGCGCGAAAGCCCTACTTCCTGGTAGACGGCTTCGGCGAGATGTGAGCGGGTCACGGTGTTTTCGGCCATCGGGCGACTCCGGTTGATCAACTACCTTCGCTATGAGCCTAGTACGTCACGACAATTCCGTCAAAGAGAAAGAAACCACCCTCATTTCTATGGTTTCTTCTTACATCCGCACCAGCGCGGCACCCCAGGTGAGGCCCGCGCCCATGGCGTCGAGCAGCACGATTTGGCCGGGCTTGA
>JBDHTV010000022.1:0-14812 GCA_039808825.1 Bdellovibrionales bacterium
TGGCTGCGCACCTGTTCGGCTTCCGCCGCCATCTGCGCACGGATCTGCTCGTTGTTGGCGCCGACGGTTTCAAGCAAATTCGCAATCTGTTGTGTGAGCTGGTCGCCGCTTTGCTCGACGCTCGTCAGAATATCCTGCGCCCGGCTGCGCATGGTCTGGCCGCTGCTATCGATCTTTTCCATCAGCTGATTGACGCTCGCGATCATGTGATCGGTCTCGCGCTGTGTCTCTTCGCGCAGGGCGTGCGCCTGCACGGCCATCTGGTTACGAACCTGGTCGCCGCATTGCTGCAGATTGTTGACCGCATCGGCAATTTCGCCGGTCACGGCGGTGCTGCTGGCGTTGATCTGACGCAGCAGGTCTTCGGTATGGCTGCGCATGCTGCCGGTGCCGCCATCAAGCTGCCCGATGATATGCGCCATGGTGGTGGCGAGGCGGCTCGCTTCGCTTTCGGTTTGCGCCGTAACGGTGCGGGCATGTTCGGCCAACTCTTCGGTCACGCGCATGATCTGCTTAACTTGCCGCGCGGCTTCGTCGCTTTGCACGATGAATTGCTGGCTTTCTTCGGCAAAACCGGAACCGGCCTGATGCACGTTTTGCAGCGTGGTTTCAGCCGTGGTGCTGAAGCTGGTGAGCGACGCATTGATCGCCGCTGTCGCCTGACCGAAGCGGGCAATGGTTTCCTCCGCGGCGCGGGCCGAGCTTTGGTGCGCGGCTGCGAGACGGTCGAACAGGCTCAACAATTCTTCGCGCTGCTTGCCGGTCATGGCCTGCAAAGCGCCCTGCTGATTGGCGATTTGCGTGACGGCATCGTTCAAGGCGGTCATCTGTTGCTGCAGGCTGCCACGCATACCGCCCAGCGCGCTTTCCACCGCGCCGGTCATGCCCTGCAGTTGCTGGACCTGGCTTTGGAACTGCTGCAAGCCATTCTGCGCCAGATTGTCGAAACGGCCTTGCGCCTGATCGGCGCTTTGCAGGGCCTGCGCGACATTGCTTTGCAATTGCGTGCTCATCTGCTGCAGCTGGTTCACGCCCTGCTGCAATTGCCCGACGAGTCCGGCCGAATGTTGGCCCATGACATCGCGCAAGGCACTGCTGCGCGCTTCCAGCTCCGCGAAGCTGTCCTGCATCTGCCGGATTTGCGCGTCGTGCGACTGACCGATGCTGCCGAGGCGCTGGTTCTGCTCCTCAATGCCGCCGCCGATACGGGCGAAATCATCCATGACCTGATCGGCGGTTTGGCGCAGCGCCTGTTGCTGCGTCGCGATTGCGGTTTGCGCCGTGCTTAGCTGGCTGATCGTCGCCGTCACATCGTCCTGCAGCATACGATTGGTTTGCAGCCCCTCGCTGTGCAGCCTTGAGAGCTGGGCGATGATACGGTCGTTGGCGGCAGCGATCTGGGCTGACACGTCCTGCAGGTTGCCCTGGCCCTGGCCGATTTGCAGCAGACGCTCCTGCAGCGCTTCGCCGAGGGTGGAGATCTGCTGCAGGCTGCGGGTGACGATATCCTGCAGCCGCACAGTCTTGTCCGTAATGCCGTCGGTCAGTTCGGCGGTCAGACTGTTGAAGCGTTCGCCCGCCTGATCCATCAGTGCGTAGGCGGCATCCGCCTTCTGCTTGACGAGGTCGCCGGTGCTGGTGAAGCGCAGCTCGAACGCCGCGAGTTGTTGCGCGATATGGCCAAGCTGGGTCTGCAACCCGTGCTGCAGCGCCGTGCTGCGGCTTTGCAGCTGGGATCCGGCATCATCCATCGCGGTTGCAGCTTCGGTGGCCTTGCTGGTTAAGACGTCGCTCTGGCCGCTCATGCGCTGATAGGCCTGCTCGATCGTATCGGCGGCGAGGGTGGCCTGATTGCTCAGCGTGCCGATTTCGCCCGCGAGCTTGCCCGCGGCATTGTTAAACGCGCTCTCAACCTTTTGCGCCAACGCTTCCTGTTGCGCGTTCAGCTCGTTCATCTGCGCCAGCATGGCGGCGACAGCGCTGGTGTTCCGCGCCGTGACGCTATCGGTTATGCCATTGGTGGCGTTGAGCTTGTCGTTGAGTTGTTCAATATGGGCGGCGCGTTCGGCGAGCTTGTTGGCATAGGCTTCAATGCCGCTCGTGCCTTTCTCCGCCGCTTCGATGATGCGGCCGGTGGCGAACTGCACCGGCTCCAGCGCTTCGACTGTAAAGCGCTGCAGGCGCTGCTTGGTTTGATCAAGCGTATCGCTCGTTTCGCGCAGGTTCATGCCGATCTGGGTCAGATGCTCGCCGAACTGCTGCTTATGCTCGGCATGGAGCTGGGTCAGCGTTTCGCTATGCTGTTGCAGGCGGGTTTCGGCAATCGCGGCCTCATCGACCAAGGCCTGCCCCTGGTTCGCGAGATTTTCGGCGGCAGAGAGGAGGTGTGTGCTGGCGCTGTCGGCATGACTATCGAGCGCGTCCATCGCGGCATGCAGACGCGTGCCGGTCGCTTCGAGCCGCTGTTCCACTTTCTGCGCCAGCTCATCCTGCTTCTGGCCGAGATTGAACAGGTTGGCGATCAGCGTGCCGATGCTCATATTGCTGCGGCCAGTCGCGGCTTCGAGCGCCTCATTGGTTTGCTGAACTTTGGCTTCAAATGCCGTGAATTTGCCTGCCTGTTCTTCAAGCTTCGCGCCGAAGCTGGTCAGGCTCGCTTCGCCTTGCGTGGCAGCGAGGCCGATCTGCTGCGCGGCGCGGCTGACCGGTTCAAGCGCCGTGGTGCTGAAGCCTTGCAGCTTTTGTTCGGCATCTTTGAGCGTCGCGGCGGTTTGCTGAACCTGGCGGTCGAGCGCTTCGATCTGCTCGCGCTGCTGACCGATATAGTCGGTCTGCTGGAGCTGAATGCTGCCCAGACGCGCCTGCAGCGTATCATTGGCCTTGCCGGTTTCGTCGAGCCATTTGCGCTGCTGGTTTGCAAGTTTGTCCTGCGCCTGTTCCATCTGTGCCAGTGTGGCCGTGGTTTGCAGGCCGAGGCCGTTCATGGCGGCGGTCAGCTTGTTCCCCGACCGTTCGAAATTATTTTCCACCTGCGTGGCGAGGACTTCCTGTTTCTGGCCGAGATTGAACAGATTGGCGAGGAAGCCGCTAATGGTCTGACCGCTCTTCGCGGTCTGGCTTTCAAGCGTGTTGCTGGCCGATATAACGCGCTGTTCAAGCTCGGCGACCTGGTCCGCCTGCGCCGCGATTTCTCCGGCGAATTGGCGCACGCCATGCTGGCCTTCCGCGATCTTGTCGGCGAGACCGGTCATGGCGCGGTTGATCGGGCCGAGCGCATCGCTGCCGAAGCTGTGCAGGCGCTGTTCGGTATTTTCCAGCAAGTTGGTCGTGTCGCGGAAATTCTGGTTCAGCGTCGCAACATGCTGGGCATAACGCAAATTCTGCTCGCTATGCAGCAAGCTGAGCTGACGGGCCTGCTCGCGCAATTGCAGCTCGGCTTCTTCCGTGGCGGTCAGGAAGCTGCGGCTTTGCGCGCTGATCTTGTCATGCGCCGTGGCAAGCTTGTCCGCCGCAGTCTCCGTTTCCTTGCCGAGATGGTCGAGAACGGTGCTGAACTGCTCGCTCGATTGACGCAGGTTTTTCTCGACCTTCTGCGACAGCTCGTCCTGCTTCTGGCCGAGATTGAGCAAATTCGCGATAAAGGTGCCGATGCTCGTGTTGCTGCGCGTCGAAACCGATTCCAGCGTGGCATTTGCCTGTTTGGCCTGTTCTTCAAAGGCCGCAATCTTGCCGGCCTGCTCGTCGAGCTTGACGCTCAAGCTGCTGATCGCGTTCTCACCTTGCGTTGCCGCCGTGCTGATAAGCTGCGCGGCACGGCTAACCGGCTCCAGCGCCGTGGCGCTGAAGCGCTGCAGTTTTTCTTCCGCGCTTTGCAGCACGGCGGCGGTCTCCGTAACGCTGCTATTGAGCTGCGTGAGCTGTTCGGCATATTGGCCGGTTTGCTCGTTTTGCTGTTGACGCATGGCCTTGAGCCGGTCCTGCAATGCCGTTTCCGCCTTGCCGGTCTCCTCAAGCCAGCCGCGCTGCTGGCTCTTAATCTGGTCATGCGCGTCTTCGATCTGGCCGATGGCCGCCGCGGTCTGGCCGGCGATACCGTCCAATGCATTGTTGAGCTTCTTGCTGGCGCGGTCCACGCTGCCTTCGAGCTGGGCAGCGACGCTTTCCTGCTCGCGGCCCAGTTCCTGCAGATGAGCGATGTAATCGGCCAGACTCTGGCCGCTTTTGGCGGCTTGCGCGGCGAGCGACTCTTGCGCGGCGGCGATGCCGGTTTCATGCTGGGTCAGTTGCGTGGCCTGCGCATCGAGTGCGACGCTCAGCGCCGTGAGACGGGACAGGCTTTCGTCCGCCGTATCATTGAGGCGGCTGGCGGCGCTCTTGATCGGGTCAAGCGCTGCGGTGCCAAACTGCTGCAGCTTCTGCTGCGTCTGCTCAAGCGTTTTCGCGGTTTGCGTCTCGATGGCGTGGCTGAAGGCAGAAAGGCGCTCGGTGTTTTCCGTGGTGATGGCGGCAATACGCGTCGCAACAGCATTCACCGGTTCAAGCGCAGCCGAACCAAACTGCTGCAACTGCTGCTGGGTTTGCGCGAGCGTTTGCGCGGCCTGACTTTCAATCGCTTCGCCGAAGGCGGTGATACGGGCACTGCCCTGCGCCGCGATATCGGCGATGCGGGCTGCAGCCGCGTTGACCGGCTCGAGCGCACTAGCGCTGAACTGCTGCAGCTTCGTTTCCGCATCGGCCAGCGTTTGCGTCGTTTGCGCAAAGCGATCATCAAGCTGGGCGAGGCGGGTATGATAAGCCTCGAGTTGCGCGCCATGCTGCTGGGATAAAACGGCGGTGCGTTGCTGCAACTGTTCGCCGGCTTCCAGCGCCGTGCGCGCGATTTCCTGGCTCTGGACATTCAGCCGGTCGCTCGATTGCAGCAGGCGAGTATTGATATGGGTTGCCTGCTTGTCCATTTCCGCCATCGCGGCCCCGAACTTGCCGCTGGTGCGTTCAAACTGGTCGGCGGTTTTCTGGGCCAGCTCGTCTTGCTGGCGGTTGAGGTTGAACAGGCTGCTCAACAAGGTGCCGATGACCGAGCTGCTCTTTCCTGCTGCGGTTTCAAGCGTGGTGCTTGCCGCGCCGACCTTATCTTCAAATGCCGCGACCTGTTCGGTTTGCGTTTCGAGCCTGGTCGTGAAAGCGGCGAGCGCGGCGCTGCTGTCGCCGACGGCCGTCGTGATGGCGGCCGTCGCCTGCGTGACAGGCGCGAGCGAACGCTGGCTGAAATCCTGAAGTTGCAGCTCCGCCGCACGCAACAAATCCGTGGTTTCACGCAACCCGGCGCTCATGGTCTGCAGCTGCTGCTCATAGCGCGCATTGCTCGCTTCATGCAGATGGGCCAGTTCCAGCACCAGTTTTTGCAACTGGGCTTCCGAGCGCGTGGCGCGATCGACGAGGCCGTCATGCTGCGTGCCGAGTTTTTCGCTCGCGCGCTGCAGAGTGGCAGCGCTTTCTTCCGCCGCGCCGCTCAACTGAGCGAGCAGGGAGCGATTGGCTTCCGCCTCGTTCTGCAGCTTGCGGTGCGTCTGGTCGCTGACCTGCGCGACCGTATTGTTTAAGGTGTGCAGGCGGTCTTCGAGTCCCTTCAGGTTCTGCAGGATATTTGCGCCACGCGTCTGCATCGTTTCGCTGCTGGCGGCGGATTGGCTTTCATAGTCGCGCAGCAGGCTGATATTTTCGGTGATCTGCTCCTGCATCGCCGCCATGCGCAGCTGGTGCAATTCGGTCGCGCTGTCCGCTTGCTGGGCAGACGCCGCATATTGCTCGGTCATCTGCTGCAGCTGTTCGGTCAGGCTCTGGGCTTCGGCACGAACCTGTGCGGTGATGGCGGTGAATCGCGCGAGGCTGCTGTCGGTCGCGGCGGTCAGGCTGTCGGCGCCGGTCTTAAGATTGGCATAGACATCGCCGGTCGCGGCAGCGATGCGGTCGAGCATGGCGGAAAGCGCCTGACGCTGTTCGCCGATGACATTGCTGTTCGCGAGCAATTTCTGGCCAAAGCCTTCGATCTTGCCGGCGAGCGCAGCGGCATGCTCATCGAGCACATGGCCGGTATTGACCGCCACCTTGTGCGCAGTCTGTTCGATGGTTTCGTAGTTCGCGATCGCCGCATTGAGCTGGTCGGCGGCGGCGGCGATCTTCTCCGGCAGCACGCCGCTCGCTTTTTCGAGCACGGCCATGCGGTCGGCGAGGGAGGCGGTGGCGTCGTCCATCGCCGCTTCGGCATCCTTTGAGCGATCGTAGAAACGATTGAGGATGGCTTCAAATTCCTGTTCCGACTTGGCGAGCAGATTTTTCATGTTGCTCTGGGCGTTCAGGATATCGACTTCCTGGCCGCGCAGATGGTCACGCAGTTCCTGGCTGTCACCTTTGACGACCGACAGGCTCTGGGCCAGGCTTTTCTGGCCGTCCTTGATCTCCTGCAGCACGTCGCCAAGCACGGCGCGCATCTGCTCCGCGTTCTTGGCCATCAGCCCGTTGCCCTGACGCAGCTTTTCCTCGATATCGAGGATCTGCTGCAGCCGGTTGGCGAGCATGGCGTCGAACATTTCCGCCGCATGCGTGATCTTGCCCGCCTCGTGCAGCTGGGCCATGCGATGCATCGCGATTTTCTTGACCTCTTCGCGCTCCCACGAAAGCTGGCGCAGCAGGCGAACCATTTCTTCTTCGCTGACCGTGCTGCTCTGGCGCAGCAGATCAATCTGTTCGCGGATCGCGCTGTTGAAACGCTTGATGCGGTTTTCGGCGACGCTGTTTTCGCCGATGATCAGGTTGAGCTGCTTGCGCAGCGGCTCCGTCATCACCTGCACGTCGCTGGCGCGCTGCAGATAAGCGGTGATCATCCAGATCAGCGCGACCGGCGAGGCGATGGCGGACAGGCCAATGGCCCAATTGGCCAGCGGTATGCCGCCGAAACTGCTGCCTTCCCCCGAGGTGAGCAACGCCGTCGCAACCATTACAATCCAGGCGAGTGACAGGGCGAGGCCCAGCCAGAATGGCACAGTCGTGTAATCGCGCTTTTTCGGCGTGTTGACCGAAAGCTTGAGCAGGTTGCCCGGCGTCGACGGGCCTGACGCAGCCGTCACAGGCTTTTCAGCGATATTTTGGGGCGCAGGTTCAGGCGAAGAGGGCGAAGCGGAGGACTGGGGGGCAGAAAGTGGCTCAGCCATGTTTACTTCCCAAATGATGCGGTTACGGCGCGCGGTTCGCTTAGTGCAGCAGGCAAACTTCCAGCGCCGCCAGCGGAGTCGATGCATCCGTTTTCGAAACGAGACACCATAATTTTAATTCCAGCGCGATGGAAGTGATTCGGAATTGGACGTTCTTTGTACACTCAGTTATCCACAAGATAAAAGCGCGATATTTGCTTGACATGAAAAAGTCGGCCACAATGACAAAAATCAAACATGGTAAAGAGCTTATCGGCGAAACTTCTTAGCGAAAATTGGGATAGCCATGACACGCAATGTTCTGCTCTTTCCGGCGCTGTTGCTTGAAGCGGTGCGTATCAAGGTGCTCGCGGCGGAGCGTGGCGAAACGGTGATCGCTGCTGCGACCGATGCGGATGAGAGCGGTCTTGCGCTTTTTCCGCAACAGCGAGTGTTGCCGCATATCACCAGCCCGGATTTCGGGTCAGCGCTGGGCGAACTCATCGAACGCGAGCGGATCGCGCATGTCTATTGTCCGCACGCGCGATGCTATCACGCCATCAGTGTCTTTTTGCAACAGAGCGGGCTGCCGGTCACGTTGTCGAACGGGATGCAGCAGCTGCATACGGCGCTCATCCATGATCAACTACGGGCGCTGGCCGCACCGTTGCATGCAGATTATGCCAAGCGCGCGATGCGCAATCCGATTTTGCCGCTCGATCATCTCGTGGCTTTCCTGCACACGGTGACGCCGATCGCCGGACAATCACATTTTCTCAAACTTGCCACCCTCGGTTGTGTTGCCGCCGATTTTCCAGAGGGCGACTGCGTTGAAATCGGCGTGGCCGCCGGACGTTCTGCCGTATTGCTCAAGCTGCTGACGCAATATTTCCGTTGCGGCGTGTTTGTGGGCGTCGACCCGTGGACAAATATGGCAATCAAGCAAGATATCAAAAGCTTAGATGACAAAATGCTTGTGGATAACGCTGTGTGGGAACGGGGGGTGGAAACGCTGCGGCTGACCTTGCTGCCTTATGCGAAGCAGGATTTGGCTTTTTTGCGCATGACTTCGGTTGATGCCCATGCGCTCTATCAGCGGCAAAGGCTGGTGGGCGAGCCGCCCTTGGGGCCGGTGATCACGGCGGGCAAAATCGCCGTGCTCCATGTCGACGGGAACCACACGGAAGCCAAAGCGGCGGAAGATCTGGCGTTGTGGACGCCGTATCTGGTGCCCGGGGCCTGGCTCGTCGTCGACGACTATGGCTGGGCCTATGGCGACGGACCGAAACGCGCGACCGATGCGTGGATAGAACAGAACCGGCAGCGCATAGCCGAGTTTTTTGTTGCTGACCGGGCAATGTTCATTAAAATGAGATAGTTAAGCGCTTTTCGCTACCAAGCGCCTGTTGCACCTGGCCGCAATTACGCGACCCCAGAGCGGGTAAACACGCTCCTTGCCATATAAAGACCATAAACTAGCTTATATTATGGGAGCATATCGAGACGATATGGTTATTCATGACAGATTGGCTGACATTAGACGATGAGACCAACGAATCCTGGCTGATCACCGAGGTGGCGCGCTCCTATCGGCGCGTTTTCGACCGGCGGGCCAGGGAGATCGGCTTGACGCGTGCACAATGGCAGATCCTGGGCTGGCTCAGGCGCTTTCCCGGCATCCATCAGATGGAGCTGGCGGATTGGCTCGATATCCAGCCGATCACGCTGACGCGCCATCTCGACCGGCTGGAAAAGGGTGGCTGGGTGGTGCGGAAGCTTGACCGCAGCGACCGCCGCCTGCGCCGTCTTTATCTGACCGACGAGGCGGGAACGGTAGTGAAACGTCTACGCACTGTCGCGATGCAGCTGCGGCGTGAAACGCTGGAAGGGTTTACGGAGGCGGAACATGCCGCACTCGTGACCGCAATCAAAAAGATCAAGGCGAATTTGTGTAAATTAAATCCGGACAAAAAGGCAGAGATGCAGGATGCATAGGCAGCGGGGCGGTGGGAAGGTCGTAGGTCTGGTGCTATGCGTGCTGGTGCTGGGCGGCGGCTGGTATTGGTATAACGGCCGGGTCAAGGCGCAGAATGCGGAAAAGGCAGCGACAAGCGCGATGACCGGCGGCAAGGCTGCCGCGGCAGTGCCGGTGACGGTCGTGCCGGTCAAGCGGCAGGATTTGCCGCAGCAGGTCAAGCTCGCGGCCACGGTTTATGCCAATGCCACGGTTTCAGTCAAAGCGCGGCTCGACTCGCAGGTCATGACGGTGCAGTTCGCCGACGGCGATAAAGTCAACAAAGGCGACCTGCTGTTCGAACTCGACAATCGCGCGCTCAAGGCGCAGCAGGCCGAACTGCAAGCCAATCTGCAGCGCGACAGCGTGCAGCTCAAGAACGCCAAGACGCAATATGAGCGGTCGCAAAAGCTGATCGGGCAGGGTTTTGTGACGAGCGAGAAGCTCGATCAGGACAAGACGGCGTATGAAGCCCAGATCGCCAGCGTCGCCGCGACGAAGGCGACGCTCGACAATATCGGCGTGCAGCTCGATTACACATTGATCCGCGCGCCGATCACCGGGCGAGCAGGGACGATCGCCGTGACAGCGGGTAATAATGTCAAAGCGAACGACACGACGCCGCTCGTGACCATCAACCAGATTGATCCCATTCTCGTGCAATTCGCGGTGCCGCAACGCTATTACGACGCGGTCCGCGCGGCGATGGCGCGCGGCAAGCTTGGGGTGAGCGCAACGCGTGCGGAAACCGGCGCGTCGCTATCGGGCAATCTTGAATATATCGACAATAATATCGACCTCAATACCGGCACTTTTGTCGCGCGTGCACGCTTTGACAATCCGGACGAGAAACTGTGGCCGGGCATGTTCGTCGATGTCGTGCTGACGCTCGACACGATTAAGGACGCACTGATCGTGCCTGCCGCGGCCATTCAGGGCAAGGACAACAAGCAGTTCATCTATGTCGTGGACAAGGACAAAAAGGCCGCCAAACGTCCGGTGACCGTCACGTTGCAGGACGATGTCGCAGTGGTCAAGGACGGCGTGCAGGAAGGCGACCAGGTTATTGCCGACGGGCTGCTGCGCGTGACCGAAGGTGTGGCGCTTGAATTCAGCGCCCCGAAACAGGACGGTACGGCTCCCGACGCGATGAAGGTCGCGCCATGAATCTCTCCGCCTTCTGTATCCGGCGTCCGGTCTTTACGATTTTGCTGACGCTGGCGATCGTCGTGGGCGGTTTGGCCGGATACAGAACGCTTGCGGTCAGCGCCTTGCCGCGGGTCGATTTCCCGACGATTCAGGTCACGGCCAATCTGCCCGGCGCGAGCCCGGAGACGATGGCGGCTTCCGTCGCCACCCCGCTGGAGCGGCAATTCTCGACCATCGCTGGCGTCGACTCCATTACATCGACCAGCTTCCTCGGCGTGTCGCAAATCACCCTGCAATTCAATCTCGACCGCAATATCGACGGCGCGGCGCTCGACGTGCAGACCGCGATTTCGGCGACCCTGCGCCGCTTGCCGCAGGAGATGCCGTCGCCGCCGTCGTTCCAGAAGGTCAATCCGGCCGATCAGCCGATTTTCTTCATCGCGGTTTCGTCCGACAGCCTGCCGGTGTCGCAGGTCGATGAATATGCCGAAACGCTGATGGCGCAGCGCATCTCGACGCTGCCGGGCGTGGCGCAGGTGTTGGTTTACGGCGCACAGAAATATGCGGTACGGATTCAGGTCGATCCCAAACTGCTCGCGGCGCGCGATCTGGCGCTCGAGACGGTCAAGGATGCCGTGAGCGCCGCCGCTTCGATCACGCCCGCGGGAACAATTAGCGGCGACAAACAGCTCTTCAACCTCAAGGTCGCGGGGCAGCCCGCGGATGCAGCCGGGTTCCGGCGGCTGATCGTTGCCTGGCGCAACGGGGCGCCGGTGCGGTTGCAAGACGTGGCGCTGGTGTCGGATTCGGTCGAGGACAAGCGTACCTATGGCGCGATCAACGGCACCGGCGCGGTCGTGCTCGCCATCCAGCGCCAGCCGGATGCCAATACCATCGACGTTGTGCAAAAGGTGCGCGCGCTGTTGCCGGGCTTCAAATCGCAACTGCCCGCTTCCGTGACCATGACGCCGTTGTTCGACCGATCGATCGCGGTGAAACATGCCGTTGACGACGTGCAGTTCACGCTGGGCCTCACGATCGCGCTGGTCGTGCTCGTCATTTTCCTGTTCCTGCGCAAGGTCACGGCGACGGTTATTCCAGCTATTGTCGTGCCGCTTTCCATCGTCGCGACCTATGGCGGCATGGCTTTGTTCGGTTTCAGCATCAACAATGTTTCGTTGCTCGCGCTCACGCTTTGCGTTGGCTTCGTCGTCGATGACGCGGTCGTGATGCTTGAAAATATCATGCGTCATATCGAGGAAGGGATGAAGCCGCTCGACGCCGCCTTCAAGGGTGCGACGGAGATTGGATTCACAATTATTTCGATGACCTTGTCGCTCATCGCCGTGTTCATCCCGGTGCTGTTCATGGGCGGGATTATCGGCCGTTTGTTTCGCGAATTCGCGGTCACGATCAGTATCGCCATTCTCGTCTCGGGGCTGGTGTCGCTGACATTGACGCCGATGCTGTGCAGCCGTTGGCTGCGGCCGGTGCGACATGGCGTGCAGGAAGGCTGGTTCAGCCGTATGCTGGAAGGTGGATTCAATGCGCTGCAGAACGGTTATGCGGCGAGTCTGCGCTTCGTTATGCGCTGGCGGCGCGTGGTGCTGCTGTTGACCTTCGCGACGCTCGGTGGCTCGCTCGCCGCGTTCTACTATGCGCCGAAGGGGTTCTTTCCGCTTGAGGATACGGGCTTTATTTTCGCCACGACCGAGGCGGCGCAGGATATCTCCTATAGCGCGATGCTCGCGAAGCAGCAGCAGGCTGCCGCCATCGTCAAGGCGCATCCGGCGGTCGAAAATGTGTTCTCGGCGCTCGGAGGAGGGCGCGGTGCACTCAATAGCGGACGCTTGTTCTTCAGCCTCAAACCGTTCGGGCAGCGTCCGCCGGCGGCTGAAGTTATCGCGTCGTTGCGCAAGCAGCTCAGCGCGCAGGTGACGGGGCTCAATGTCTATATGCAGCAGGTGCAGAATATCCAGATCGGCGGACGGCAGAGCAAGAGCCTGTATCAATATACGCTGCAGTCGGGCGATCTCGACGCGCTCTATCATTGGGCGGGCGTGCTGGAAGGCGAACTCGGCAAAGCGCCGGGCTTCCTGGACGTGACGACCGATCTCCAGCTCAAGAGCCTTGAAGTACGACTCGTGGTCGATCAGGACAAGGCGGCCAGCTACGGCGTGAGCTACGACGCGATCCGGCAAACGCTGTACGCCGCCTATGGCAACGCGCAGGTCGCGACGCTCTATGATCAGACCAACGATTATGAAGTCATCATGGAAGTGCTGGACAAGGACCAGCAGACGCCGGATGCGATCAAGCAGCTCTATGTCAAAGGCAGCAACAACCAACTTGTGCCGATCGACGCCATCGCCACCATCACGCAATCGACGAGCCCGTTGTCCATCAACCATCAGGGACAGCTGCCTGCCGTGACGATTTCCTTCAATCTCGCGCCGGGCTATGCGCTCAGCGATGCCGTGCAGCAGATCCAGGCAGTTGAACATCGCGTGGGGCTGCCGGATTCGATCAGCACGAATTATCAGGGGACGGCGCAGGCCTTCAACGACTCGGCGAGCGGGCAGGGCTTCCTGTTGCTGCTGGCCATCCTCGTCATCTACATCATTCTCGGGATGCTCTATGAAAGCTTTGTCCACCCCATCACCATTCTGTCGGGGCTGCCCTCCGCCGGGCTCGGTGCGGTGGCCGCGCTGACGCTCTATAAGATGGATCTAAGCGTCATCGCCATTATCGGTATCGTCCTGCTCATCGGCATCGTCAAAAAGAATGCGATCATGATGATCGATTTCGCCATTGGCGCGCGCCGTGACGGTATGGACGCGGAGAAAGCGATTACGGATGCCTGTCTGTTGCGGTTCCGGCCGATCATGATGACGACGATGGCGGCCCTGTTCGGCACCCTGCCGATCGCGCTCGGGATTGGGGCGGGGGCGGAGCTGCGTCAGCCGCTTGGCGTCGCCGTAGTGGGCGGTTTGCTGGTTTCACAGGTCTTAACGCTTTATATCACGCCGGTGGTTTATCTTTATCTGGAGCGGCTTTCGACCTGGGTTAAGACGCGCCGGAGCCGGGCGACCGAGCCCGCTGTGTAAAGCTCTTGACGCGCGCCGGTTTTTGCAGGAATTTCAGCTGCCTAACCCTATCGAGTTCAGACAATGGCGCAGCCCCGCACAATTTCCATGATTCGCCGCCTTTCGCAGGCCGGAACCTTGCTCGATTCCTGGCTGCATGGCGAGAAAGTCGGCCAGGACGCGACCGGTAACGTCTATTACAAAGCCAAAAAAACACCGGCCGGGCAGCGTGAGCGCCGCTGGGTGATTTATGCCGACGAGCCCGAAGCGAGCCTGGTGCCGCCGGAATGGCATGGCTGGCTGCATCATACGCTGCCGCAGCCTTTGCCGTCTAACAGCCCGTTCCATAAAGGCTGGCAGAAGCCGCACCAGCCCAACGTGACCGGCACGGATGCTGCCTATTTCCCGCCGGGGCATAAGCTCGGGGCGGGGCAGCGCCCGGCCAGCACGAGCGATTACGAAGCCTGGAAACCCGAATAATAAGCTAGCCACGGAGCGCGCCGCATGGGCCGGAATGTTATCGAGACTGTACTGGGCGCGGTGGTGCTGCTGGTCGCGGGCCTGTTTATGGCCTTCGCCTTCAAAAGCGCCGACCTCAAAAAAGTGCAGGGCTATGCGGTCGCGGCGGTGTTTCAGCGCGCCGACGGGCTCAAGAACGGCAGCGACGTGATGATCAACGGCGTCAAGGTCGGCACAGTTGTGACGCAGGAGCTGATCACCGAGCCGGGCCGCGATCAGTTCTATGTTCGCGTGCTGCTCTCGATTGATCCGAAGGTTATCCTGCCCGCCGATACAGTGGCAACCATCGCGAATGAGAGCCTGCTCGGTGGGCGCTATCTCTCGCTCGAGATCGGCGCGGAAGAGGAGAATATCAAGACGGACGGTTCGGGGCGCATTACGCATACGCAGCCGCCAATCCGGCTTGACGATTTGATCGGCAAATTGCTGTTCAGTGCCAAGACCGATGGCAAGAAAGACGCGCCAAAAACCGATGCGGCGGATCATCCGTGAAAAAAACGCTCGCCATTGCCGCTTTGCTGGCTTTTGCCACGTTGCCTGCCGCGGCGCGGACGATGCAGGATTACGAAGTCGCGGTGCTGCGGCTGCTCGACAAGACCACGGCGCGCGTTGAGCAAATCGAACTTGAGCGCAACAAGCCCTATCATTTCGGCAAGATGGCGGTTGAACTGCGCAGCTGTCAGCAGACCCCGCCGGAGGAAGAACCGGAATCGGCGGCTTTTCTCGTCGTGCAATCGCAACGCGTCGAAGATAAGGATACGGTGTGGTTCCGGGGCTGGATGTTCGCTTCCAATCCCGCGTTAAGCGCGCTCGAAAATCCGCTTTACGATGTCTGGGTGATTTCCTGCAAGAAGCCG
>JBDHTV010000023.1:0-14759 GCA_039808825.1 Bdellovibrionales bacterium
ACGCCGCGGCTCATCGATCTGCGTAACATCTACAAGCCGGAAGAAATGACCGCGCTCGGTTTTGCCTATCATGGCATCGGTATTAATGGGCGATTTGCTATCAATTCATGACGTCGCATGGGATGTGCATCATTTATGCGGTAATGGCTTCCACTCAGCGACCAGCTTGTCGGCTTCCGCCTTTTGCCGCGGCGTTAACTTATCCAGAATCGTCTTCAGGGCTGCTGTTGCATAAGGATTGCCCTGGTTGGAACTTACCGTTAGCCAGAAATAGGCTGATTCATAAATTTGCTGCACGCCGTCACCGTTTGCATACATCATGCCGAGATTGTATTGGGCGGTAGCATTACCGCGTTCGGCTGCCATTTCGTACCACTTTGCCGCTTCTTTTGCGTCTTGACCATAGCCGCCGCTACCAGAAGCGTATGACGCTCCTAACAACAACTGGGCTTTGACATCGCCAGATTTCGCAGCAGAGATCATAACATTGCGCAACTCGGCCTCAGTGGGGGGATCGGCAGCGGCCGGAACACCAAGCAATAACAGACACACTGCCAGCAAAGCAGGGCGGATTACATAACGCATTGCAAATCCTCCGGACAAATCATGTGGTCATTTAGCCAAGAATAATATGGCGGCGTCAAGGTCGGCACGGATCATTTTCAGAACTTCTGGTAATCCTGCCAGCGGCAATTACCCGGCGGGGTGCTGTCCTGTTCGTGTACGCCTTCGGTGATAAGCTGCAGCACGCGTTCATCCTCGAGATAACCGGTATGGGCTGTGAGCGGGTCGGCGAAGTTGGTCGCGCCGAATAAATCCTTCTCGGCCGCGACATTCAGGCTGACATTGACGAGGTTCGTGCACAGGCGGCTGTCGAGCACAGTGCGGGCGAAATCTTCGCGCACCGGGTAGGAGAGGATATCGTTCGGATCGCTGATCGCGACGACGCGCAGCGCGCCGAGGATGCGCTGCGTCGCGCGCGGCGCGCCCGTCCCGCAGTAATCGTCGAGCCGTTCGGTGATCATCTGCGGCGAGCGTCCGAGCTGCAGCAGCGGCAACTGGTTCGAGAGCATGAATACGGTAAATTGCCGCGCGCGCAGCGTTTCCCGCACCGCCTTGACCTTGGCGCTGTCGGCATGTTCAGCCATCTGGTGCGCGAAGGACTGGATCGTGTCGATGGTAATCAGGCTGCCGAGGCTGTGGGTGATGAAGAAAGCGCGGTCCCTGCCGAGGTTGGCATAGGTGGTGCCTTGCCAGCCATCGCAGCGCTGCGTCACCTGCGTCGGCAGATCGTTCCAGTCGTTGCCGAGCATCCAGCAGGTCGCTTCCTTGACCGCGTTGGTGATGACCGGCGCGCCAGCGCCCATATAAATCAGCATATCGGGCACGGTGCTATTGATGAAGGCCTTGAGTGTCTTGTTGATGCCAGCGCGCTTGAGGCCGTCGTTATTTTCGGAGTCGTAAGCCAATTGCTGCTTTTGTCCGGCCGTAATGCCGCCCCAGGTCAGCTCATAGAACAGCAGCGTGCGGGCATGCGCGCTGTCCGTATGGCGCGTGATGGTCAGCGTGCCGAGATCATGCGCATTGGCAGACTGGTCGCTCGCGATGGTGATGGTCTTGGTCACCGCATCCTTGACGTTCAGCCCGAGCGCGGTTGTGATGCTGTCGCGGAAGCGGCTGGAATAGCCCGGCAGATGGGTGCCGATGCCATGGACCATGAGAACTTTGGTGACGCCGCCTTGATTGTGCTCTGCGGCAAGGCTCTGACGCAGCCCGTCGAAAGCCGGACCCTGGATCGAACATTGGCGCTTGTCCTCCGTCTTTTGTTCCAGCACAGCTTCTGCCACGCCTTTCGAGATGCTGGAGCAGCCCGACGGCAACAAGGCGAGCAGCAGCAGGGCGGGACGCAAAAAAGCGAAACGGGCAAGGAGCATGAGGCACCGGGAGACAGGTTGGTCAGGGCGATGTGATTTGATAACCCTTGCCTGCCACAGTAACCGAAGGCACCTGGCCTGTCTCCTCAAAAAGCCGGTAGGCGGGCTGCAGCTCCTGCCAGAATGCTTGCCATGGACTATCCTGATGCCGGTCGCGGTTTTTGGCATCGAACCGGAACGGGAAAATATGAACCGGAATCTGTTGCTGGCCATGGTCGAAGGCGGCAACGATCAGCGTATAAATTTCCTCGATCGCCGGATCGGTCATGGCATAACAGCCGATGGATACGCAGTTGCCATGCACCATCAGCGCGCTGCCGGTCCGGCCATGGGCGCGGTCATAGGCATTCGGGAACCCCAGATTGAAGGCCAGGTGAAAACGACTGCCGGGGTTCAGGCTGGTGCGCGTGATGTTATAGAAGCCTTCCGGTGCCTGGTTGTCGCCTTCGCGCAGCTTGGGGCCGAGCGCGCCCGACCAGGCGCAGATCGGATAGGTTTTGAACAGGCGGTAACGCCCGTCAGCGGCGCGAAGCCAAAGCTCAAGCTGCGACGGCTCTTTGAAAATCCGGACATAGACCGGTGCGCCGACGGTCAGCTTCCTGGTCGCGAGCGCAGGCTGCAATATCTGCCGTGTCGCCGCCGGGTCATAAGGAGTCAATTTGATGATGGCGGCTGCGACCGTGCCGCCGAGCAGCAGTAAAGTGGCGGTGAGAAGCAGTCCAAGGCGAAGCAGCGGCGGCATCGCGTCAGACTATCCGACTCTTTGGCCGTTTGCTAGATTTGGCGAGGAGGTGGCGATGGCAGAGATGATCGAAAATAGCGCTTTGCAGCGCTACGAAATGGTTTTCGGCGACGCCGTGGTGTTTGTCACGGTTCGCCGTGCAGGCCAGGTCGTGCAGCTGCTGCATGTCGAGGCGCCGCCCGCCTTGCGCGGCACCGGCGCGGCGGGACAATTCATGGCGGCACTGATGGCGCATTTGCGCGGGCAGGGGCTTAAAGCATACCCTGTCTGCCCCTACGCCGTCACCTGGTTGCGGCGGCACCCGGAATACCAGGACGTGGTCGCCGATTAATCCGTGAGCGGCTGGCTGCGGCTCGAGCGGCTTTGCGCGACCGCCATGCCCATCAAGGCCGCGAAGGTGACGGCGACGGCGGGGATCTGCAGGCTGAAATCGAGTACCGAGTGCAGCGCTTCCTGCGTCAGCACAGCGAGGCCCAGCACCGGGAAAATCCCGTCCTTGCGGCGCATGACCATCCCGTAAAGGCAACGCCATGCGAGCAGGGCGATGCCGAAGAACCAGAGCAGGGCGGCGGGGATGCCGAGATCCATCATCATCTCAAGATATTCATTATGCGCTTCCTGGAACCAGCCGACCACGCTCGGGTCGCGGAACAGGCGGAAGGCGGTATCGAAATTGCCGAGTCCATAGCCAAGCCACGGATTGGCCTTGATCGCCTCCCAGGTCAGCTTGTAAACGCCGAGCCGCATGTCGAGATCCTCGTTGACCATATTGGCGTTGAGGCGCTCCACGAGCGTATTGCCGCCGACGATCAGGGCGATAACGCCGAAGCTGACGAGCGCGGCGGCCACGCCAAAGACCTTGAGCAGCGGCATATTCTTGTTGATGGCCAGGCCCATGACCAGCACGGCCATGCCGACCATGCAGCTCGCGAACCCGGCGCGCGAGGCCGAGAGGATCAGCGCGACAAAGAAGGTGAGGGGCAGGATAAGCCAATAGATTTCCCGGCCCATCAACGACGACAGGAAGTCACGCCAGAAGAAATGCTCCGAGCTTTCGCGCCATACGCGCCGCCAGCGCTGGAAGACATAGGTCGTGGCGCTGAGCAGCCCGAGCCCGGCATAGGCGGCGTAGGAATTGCGGTTAAAGAAGGTCGAGGTCATGTTGTCGACATAGGAACGCTTGTCGAACCACAACACCTTGTTGGTGCCGGCAATCTCGATATAGAAGCCATAACCGGCATAGAGCAGCTCGGTCACGATGATGACGCCGAGCAACAGATGCGCGCGCCGCCCGTCCTGTGCCAGCAGCAGCGCGAGCCAGAAGCTCGCGGCGTAGCTCATGAAGCGCACGATATAGAAGCTGGTGGCGCTACGGTCGAGCACGATGGCGCCTTGCAGCGGTTCCTTGAGCAGGCCCTGGTTGCGCAACAGACGCTCGGCTTCCTGCCACAACGGATGTTGCCAGTCGGTCGGCACGAGCCAGCTCGTTTGCACGAAGATCCAGCTCAAGACCAATGCGAGAATCATGACGCAGAGCCGCAGGCTCGGCGTAAACGGGTTTTCAAGCAGTTTGGGCTGCAGCATCCAGGCGACGACCAGCATGGCGAGCAGCATATTGAGCCAGACCGAAACCAGGCTCGCCGCCCACATGCGGTTCGAACCGAGCGGGAGCGGCACCAGCATCAGCAGCAGGCTGAACGCGATCAAGATGATATTGACGAACTGGCGCTGGGTGGTGAGCCCGGCCAGCAGGCCGCTCGGCGGAGCGCTCTGGCGCGGCGTGACCGGACGTTCCATTTAGCTATGCAGGAAGCGGCGCGCGCTTCCCTCCAGCACGAGGCAGGTCAGACGGCCCGTGGCATAGGCGCCGGTATCGATGCTGATCCGGTTGGACCGTACCTCGGGGCTGTCAACTATGGTATGCCCATGCACGACCATGGTGCCGAAATCGTCGTCGCTCTGCATAAAATCACTACGGATAAACAGTAAATCTTCGCGCAATTGCCGTTCCAGCGGCAGGCCGGGGCGCAAACCAGCATGCACGAACGTATAGTCGCCGCATACATAATGCAACTGCGTTGCGCGCAAGAATGTAATATCTTCGGGAGGCACTTTGTTGACGAATTCCGCATGGATAGCGGGCAGTCTTTCACGCGGCAGGTTAGGCGGCGGTGGCGCGATGCCGTAACTGGCCAGCGTTTCCCGGCCACCAAAATACAGCCAGTCCATGGCGATACTCATATCGCCGTCATAAAAACGCAGCATCACTTCTTCGTGATTACCGCGTAGAAACACGGGCGTGAACAGGGCGGGCAAGCCGGTGCGCAGCAGATTCAGGACGCCCCGCGACTGGAACCCGCGATCGATATAATCGCCAAGAAAGACCAGCTCCTGCCGTTCGAGCGGGGCTTGCGCCGCGTCGAGCGTAATCTTCTCCAGCAACTGCGTGATCAGGTCGAGACGGCCATGAATGTCGCCCACGGCATAGATGCGCGTTTGTGGCGCGATTCGGGTATCGCGTTCCGTCGGGGCGGTTTTTTTGCGCAGGAAATCAAACATGGTTGTTCATTACACCGGTCGTGTGCCAAGCCATAAGGGAACTATAGCTTTTGTGCAAGCGGCCAAGTTGTGACGCCAAAACCCCACGCTCAAGACAATCAACTGTAAAAAAGCACGCTATGATAGTAATTACGGTATAGAAACAAAATGAAATGGCGAATATCCAATGGGTTAACATTTTGCCATAATATCGCCATATATAAGCGGCGATAAATACCCGCCTGATATTCATTCTCCAGAACCGTGCCGAAAAATTAGATTGTCGCATTTGCCCGATTCATCTAATATTTCGCACATGCGAGATTAACCATGATTAGGTGTTGCTTGAACGAAAAAATCGCCCGTCCCCGTTTTGAAGTCCGCACGCTCGATGAGCGTGGCCTGCAGGCTGCGGCCCATGCGTTGAGCGCCGTCGTGCAGCAGGATTTTCGCCCGAACGTGGTGATCGGCATTCGCACCGGCGGTTACCATGTCGCCGACTTGATGACGGAAGCGCTGCCGGTTGAGGCTATTTTGCTGCCCATCACCTGCCGGCGTCCGAGCACTGGCAAGAAGCAGCGTTTCGGCGTTGTCAAAGATGCGTTGATGGCTCTGCCGCATGCCGTGACGGATCGGCTGCGCGTGCTCGAGCACAAAATGCTGACCGAAATGCGCGCGCCCAAGCCTTTGACCGAATATACCGCCGATCCGGAAGAACTGGCCCAAATCGAGCATTTATTGACCCTGCGCGGCGCAGATGCCCGGATTCTGCTCGTCGATGACGCGGTCGATAGCGGTGCGACCATGCTCGCGGTCATCGATACGGTGCGCGAAGTCATGCATGCCGATGCCGTCTTGAAAACCGCGGCGCTGACTGTTACCACTTCTGAACCTTTGGTTCAGCCAGACTACCTGATGTATCGCCATGTCCTCTGCCGTTTCCCCTGGTCCCTTGACTTCCGCGCCGCACCCGGTCGTGATCTGCGATCTGGACGAAACGGTACTGTCGGTTAACAGTTTCCGCCCCTGGGTTCGTTACCTCATTCACGGCCATTTTGGCGAGATGCATACCGCCGAGCGGCTGGAACTCTCCTGTTATGCCATCTGGGCGATGATCGAGCGCAAGCTGCTCAAGAAAGATCATGCCGTCATCAAGGGCAAGTTACAGAAGCTCTGGACGCAGGCTACGGCCAAGGATCCCGCCGGTCTGGCGCAGGACTGGCTGTTGAGCGATCTCGCAGCGACAGTGCGGCCCAATCTGCGGCTGCTGCTGCAACGTGCGGCCGGTGAGAAGCAGCATGTCATGCTGGCGACGGCAGCGGCCGCGGAATATGCCGGGCCGCTCGCGGCGCGTTTGGGTTTCCGGCACGTCATCGCGACGCCGCCGCTTTATAAAAGCCAGGAACCCGCCAAGCAGCATAATGTGGGCGAGGTCAAGCGCGATAATGTCCTTGCTTATCTCCAGGCGCAGGGCTGGGATGGGCTGCCGCGCGTCTTCCTCACTGACCATATCGAGGATAAGCCGCTGATCGCGCTGTGCGACAAGATTTTGTGGTGCGGCAAGGAGCCGGCTATGCAAGCCCTGCAAAAAGAATTCCCGGACAAGGTGTTTGTCCATGCGCTGGTGCTGGAACCGCGTGAAGTAATCGAGCAGATTTCGACCGCCGCGGCGATCATCCCGCCGCCACCGCCGCAGGAAACGGCCGCGGCCGAGGTCGCGGCAGGTTAAGCCTTTTGCAATGACTGCGTCGCCGGGCGCCGTGGAGTGATAATGCCGGAATCCGCCTTGCTGCCCCGTCTGCCTGACAGCGTCACGCCGTTTCAGCTTGAATCCGGTCTGCTGCGCGGGCGCCTCGTACGCGCCGGTGTGGTGCTCGACGACATCCTGCACAAGCATGACTATCCTGCTCCGGTGGCGCGGTTGCTGGCCGAAACGGTCGTGACCGGCACGGCGCTCGCCACGATGCTCAAATTCGAAGGCCGTTTCACACTGCAGGCCAAGGGCGACGGCGCCGTGACTCTGCTGGTCGCCGATACGACGCATGAGGGCGGGTTGCGTGCCTATGCCAAGTTCGATCCGGTCGCCGTCGCGCGCATGGGCGACGAGGGCATCGGCCTGCTCGGCAAGGGGCATTTGGCCTTTACCATCGAGCCGCCTGCCGGTGGCAATCAGGAAAGCTACCAGGGCATCGTGGCGCTGCGCGGCAAGGATATCGCGGCAGCAGCCCAAAATTATTTCCGTCAGTCGGAGCAGATTCCGACCGGCCTGCTTGCGACGGTGGCGGTGGACGACGCGGGACGCTGGAGCGGTGCCTGCCTGATCGTGCAGCAAATGCCGGGCGAAGGCGGCACAGCGGTCGTGCAGGATATGACGCCGCAGGAATTCTGGCAGCATGTCATGGTGCTGATGAGCAGCTGCACGCCCGCCGAGCTGCTCGATCCCGTCTTGCCGCCCGAACAATTGCTCTATCGCCTCTTTCACGGCGAGAAAGTGGCTGCCAGTCCGGCTTTGCCGTTGCGCCATGTCTGCACCTGCAGCACGCGCATCCGTAATGCGATCCGCTTGTTCAGTGCCGATGAGCTCAAGGAGATGGCCGTGGACGGCGTCGTGACCATGACCTGTCAGTTCTGCAACAGTTCCTATCATTATGATGAAGCGGCGATTGCCGAAATTCTGGCCGAAAGCTAATCTCGGCCCATCCTTTTAGTCCGGAGCCTGCCCATGACCGTTCGCCTGATGGCCCTTGCGCTCACCTTGCTGCTTGCTGCCTGCGCCGATGCGCCGCCGCCCAAGCCGGTCACGCCGTTGACGCTCGATTATACGCGTATGGGCCCGATCAAGCTCGCGGTCAGCAATCTCGATTTCATCAATCACAGCCCGATCGTGCCGCCAGCCGACAAGGCGCAATTCCCGAACTTCAAGCCGAGCCTGGCGGATGCCGCCTATCGCTGGGGACTTGACCGGTTGCAGCCCGTCGCGGCCGAAGGCAAGGCGGTCTATAATATCTCCAACGCCGCGATCACGCGGACCAAACTGCCGGTCGCGGGCGGCATTGAAAACTGGTTCAAGCGCGAGCAGGCGGAAAAATGGGTTGCAACTTTGACGGTCGAGCTGCGGATCAAGGACGCGGCGGGCGGCTTCAGCGGGCAGGCGTCAGCGACAGTGACGCGCTCGACCACAATTCCCGAGAACGCCAGCAGCAGCGAACAGGAAAATGCCTATCGCCGCCTGCTGCTCGGCTTGATGGATGATCTGAACGGACAAATGAACGCCGCCATCCAGCAACATCTCGGTCCCGTGCTGGTCGCGGCGCCTTAAGGAGAAAGTATGCTGACTCTGGCTCCGCTGCCGCCCGTTGGCGATAAGGCGCGCAAGCTGGCGCTGTTCCTGCTGATCCTGGGGCCGCTGTTGTGCGGCGCGCTCGCCATGTGGCTCGGGCAGGACGCGAACTGGGATTTGCGCAATTACCACTGGTACAATGCCTACGCCTTGCTCAACCACCGGCACGGCTATGATATTCTGCCGTCGCAGACACCGTTCTTTTATAGCCCGATCCTCGACGTCATGGTTTTTCTGCTTGCGCGGGTCATGCCTGGCCAATGGGTCGGCTTTACGCTCGGTGTGCTGCAGGGGCTGAATTTCTGCCTGCTCTTCATGATCGCGCATGCCCTGCTTGGTATTCCAAAGGCGACGCGCAAGGTGCTGGTCTGCGCGGCGCTGGCCGCGCTCGGCATGCTGGGCGGCGGCGGCATCGCGCAGATCGGCACGACCTTCAACGACAATATCGTGAGCCTTGGTCTGCTCGGCTCATTGCTGCTCGTGGTCACGGCCTTGCCCTATCTGCTGCAGTGGGAGCTCAAGCAGGCGATGCCGCGCGCTTTTCTTTATGGCTTGCCGCTCGGGCTGGCGCTGGGCTTGAAGCTGACATTGATCAGCTTTTGCGTCGCGGCGGTACTGGCCTGGCTCGGCACTTCGGGCAACATCATCCGCCGCCTCATGTTGGCTTTCGCTTTCGGCTGCGGCCTTACGCTCGGCATGTTGCTGACGCAGGGTTACTGGATGTGGTTCCTGTGGTCGCATTACCAGAACCCGATTTTCCCCTATTTCAACCAGTTCTTCGCCTCGCCTTATGGCGCATTGACCAGCGCGCGCGATACCCAGTTCATTCCCGGAGACTGGAAAGAAGCACTGCTGTTCCCGTGGAGCTTTACCGTGAATCCCAAGCGCGCAGGCGAGATTATCTGGCAGGATTGGCGCATCCTGATGCTCTATGTGCTGCTGCCGCTCTGCAGTCTGATTGCCGTCATCGTCGGCCGACGCAACGACAAGAGCCTCGCGATTGCTGAGCCGCTTGGCGCGCGCTTTCTGCTGTGGTTCGCCGCTTTGGCTTATATCTTCTGGCTCGCTTTGTTCAGCATCTATCGTTATCTGATCCCGCTCGAGATGCTGGCACCGCTGCTCATCGTGCTGACGCTCGGCCTGCTGCCGCTGCAGCCAACGGTCAAATGGCTCGCGGCCGCTGCGCTGCTGCTCGTCATCGCGGGCGGCGTACGGGGCGGCGACTGGGGCCGTGTCGGCTGGAGCGAGCGTTTTATCCAGGTGCTGGCGCCCGCCGTGCCGCAGCCTGAAGAGACGATGCTGCTGATGGCCGGTTTCGAGCCTTATGCGCATATCGTGCCGAGCTTCGACCCGATCATGCCGGTCGTGCGTATTCAAAGTAATTTCGCGAGCCCGAACGAAGGCGAGAAGGGCATCAACCGCGTTATCGCGCAGCGGCTGGCGCAGCATAAAGGCAAGTTCATGCTGCTGCTGCCGGAATGGCAGATGACCTATGGCGGCGTGCCGCAAGAAGCGCTCGGTCACTATGGCCTTAAATTTGTCACGACCGGCTGCAAGATTTTCCCTGACAATCTGGGCTACCGCTATGCGCTCTGTCCGGTTGAACCCTTGAAAGTGAGATAGTCATGACGGCTCTTGTTCCTGCCAGCTTCCCGTCCCATCTGCGCATCGCCGTGCTGATCCCGTGTTACAACGAGGAAAAGGCCATCGCCCGGGTGGTGCAGGATTTCCGCGCGGTGCTGCCGCAGGCGCAGATTTATGTTTACGATAACAACTCGCGCGACCGCACGATCGAGGTGGCGCGCGCTGCTGGCGCCATCGTGCGTAGCGAACCGCTGCAGGGCAAGGGCAATGTCGTGCGCCGCATGTTCTCCGATATCGAAGCCGATATCTATGTGCTGACCGACGGCGATGCGACCTATGACGCGGCCTCTGCCCCGGCGATGATCCAGAAGCTGCTCGATGGTCCGCTCGATATGGTCAACGGCGCGCGCGAGACGGAGATTAAAGCGGCTTATCGTCCCGGCCACCGTTTCGGCAATGTGCTGCTGACCACGATGGTGGCGCTGATCTTCGGCGACCGCTTCAAGGATATGCTGTCGGGCTATCGCGTCTTCTCGCGCCGTTTCGTCAAATCTTTCCCGGCGCTGACGGCGGGGTTCGAGACTGAAACGGAGCTGACCGTCCATGCGCTTGAGCTGCATATGCCGACCGACGAGGTCAAGACGCCGTATCGCGACCGGCCGCCCGGTTCGGTCAGCAAGCTCAGCACCTTCAAGGATGGGTTCCGTATTCTCTTCACCATCATCGTGCTGATCAAGGAAGAACGGCCGATGCAGTTCTTCTCGCTCGCCGCCGTGTTCTTCGCGCTGCTGTCGATCATTCTGGCCGTGCCGGTATTCGAGGAATATTTCCGTACCGGCCTGGTGCCGCGCCTGCCCACCGCCATTCTGGCAATGGGCTTGATGTTCCTCGCGTTCTTCAGCCTGACGGCGGGCTTGATTCTCGATACCGTCACGCGTGGACGGCGCGAAATGAAGCGGATGCGTTATCTCAATATCGCCGCGCCCGGCGCCGGGCGGCCCGGCGAGGGGGCATGAAGCCGGTCGCGCAAATCTGGGAGCAACTCTGGCAATGGCTCGCGCCGATCACGGCGCGGCTGCCCTGGCTACGCCAGTTTGTCAGCTTCGGCATGGTCGGCGTCGTCGGTATGGGAGCGGACGCCGCCGTGCTGTGGCTCATGCTCGATATCGTGGGGCTTGATGCCTATAGCGGCCGCGCCGTTTCCTATGTCGCCGCCGCCACCGTGACCTGGGTGCTTAATCGCGCTTTTACCTTCAAAGGACAGGGTAGCGGCAGCCTCCTGCGGCAATGGGCCACATTCGTCTTCGCCAATCTCTCGGGCTTTGCCGCTAATTACGGCACCTATGCTGTCTGCATTACCTTTATCCCCTTTATGCAGCAACATAAGTTGCTCGCACTCATTCCGGCGTCGCTGGCCGGCATGTGCTTCAATTTCGCCGCTTCCAAGAAGCTGGTTTTTCGTTGAAACACGCCTTGTAACCGGCCAGATCATGCTTACATTGCAATGAGAAGGGAGCATTGTCATGCCGTTTGAGAATTATACCGACCGCGCCAAAGGGATGCTGGAGAATGCCCATCACCGGGCGCTGAGCGAACAGCACCAACGTCTGCTGCCCGAGCATCTGCTCGCGGTGTTGCTCGACGATAGCGAGGGCATGGCCGCAAATTTGATCCGCGCGGCGGGCGGCAACCCCGCGAAGGTGGCCGAACAGGTCAAAGCGGCGCTGGCGAAACAGCCTAAAGTGCAGACCAGCAACGCCAGCGACCAGCAGCATTTGTCGCCGGAACTCGCCAAGGTGTTCGGCCAGGCCGAGGAGATCGCCAAGAAAGCGGGCGACAGCTTCGTGACCGTGGAGCGATTGCTGCTCGCGCTCGCCATCGTGCCGGGCAACGGCGCATATGACGCGCTGAACAAAGGCGGCGTGAAGGCCGAGGCGCTCAACAAGGCGGTCAACGACCTGCGCAAGGGCCGCACCGCCGACAGCGCGAATGCCGAAGCGGGCTATGATGCACTCAAGAAATATGCGCGCGACCTGACGGCGGTTGCCAAGGCGGGCAAACTCGATCCGGTCATCGGCCGCGACGATGAAATTCGCCGCACCATTCAGGTGCTGGCGCGGCGTACCAAGAACAATCCGGTGCTGATCGGCGAGCCCGGCGTCGGCAAGACCGCGATCGCGGAAGGTTTGGCGCAGCGCATCGTCAATGGCGACGTGCCGGACGGTTTGCAGAATCGTCGTCTGATGGCGCTCGATCTCGGCGCGCTCGTCGCAGGCGCGAAATATCGCGGCGAGTTCGAGGAGCGGCTCAAAGCCGTTTTGAACGAGATTGAAGCCGCGGCGGGCGAGATCATCGTCTTTATCGACGAGTTGCATTTGCTCGTCGGCGCGGGCAAGGCCGACGGCGCGATGGATGCCGCCAATATGCTGAAACCCGTGCTGGCGCGCGGCGCGCTGCATTGCGTCGGCGCGACGACGCTCGACGAGTACCGCAAATATATCGAGAAGGATGCGGCGTTGGCGCGGCGTTTCCAGCCCGTGTTCGTCGACCAGCCCTCGGTACCGGACACGATTTCGATCTTGCGCGGCCTCAAGGAAAAATACGAGCTGCATCACGGCGTGCGCATCACCGATGGCGCGATCGTTGCCGCCGCGACCCTGTCCAACCGCTATATCACCGACCGTTTCCTGCCCGATAAAGCCATTGACCTCATCGACGAGGCGGCGGCGCGGCTGCGGATGGAAGTGGACAGCAAGCCGGAGGACATCGACGAACTCGACCGCCGCATTGTCCAGCTCAAGATCGAGGAAGCCGCGCTCAAAAAGGAGACCGATCCCGCCTCCATCGACCGTCTGGGCAAACTCAAGGACGAACTCAAAGAGTTGGAGCAGGAATCCGCCGAACTGACGGCGCGCTGGCGCGCGGAGAAGGAGCAGATCGATAGCGCGCAGAAGATCAAGGAAAAGATCGATCAGGCGCGCGTTGAACTGGAGCAGGCGCAGCGCAAGGGTGATTTCACGCGCGCGGGCGAGCTGACTTATAGCGTCATTCCGCAGCTGGAGCAGAAACTCAAGCAGGCGGAGGCAACCAAGGCCCATGTCATGCTCGACGAGGTGGTCAAGGATAGCGATATCGCTGCCATCGTCAGCCGCTGGACCGGCATTCCCATCGACAAGATGCTGGAAGGCGAACGCGAGAAGCTGCTGCAGCTCGAAGAGCATCTCGGAAAACGCGTGGTCGGGCAGGACGAGGCGATCAAGGCGGTGGCGCAGGCGGTGCGCCGTGCCCGCGCCGGACTGCAGGATCCCAACCGGCCGCTCGGTTCCTTCCTCTTCCTCGGCCCGACTGGTGTCGGCAAGACCGAGCTGTGCAAGGCCTTGGCCGAATTTCTATTCAACGACGAGACGGCGCTGCTGCGCATCGACATGTCGGAATATATCGACAAATATGTCGCGACGCGGCTGACCGGCGCGCCGCCGGGCTATATCGGTTATGACGAGGGCGGCGCGCTGACTGAAGCGGTGCGGCGGCGGCCCTATCAGGTGATTTTGTTCGACGAGGTCGAGAAGGCGCACCCGGATGTATTCAATGTCCTGTTGCAGGTGCTGGACGAAGGCCGTCTGACCGACGGGCAGGGTCATACCGTCGATTTCCGCAATACGCTGATCGTCCTGACTTCCAACCTCGGTGCGCATGTGCTGGCCGAAGCGCAGGATGACGAGGACATCACGCCGCGGCAGCGCGACGCCGTCATGGAAGAGGTGCGCGGCCACTTCCGGCCCGAATTCCTGAACCGGCTCGATGAAATCCTGCTGTTCCGCCGCCTGTCGCGTGGCGATATTACGCAGATCGTCGCGGTGCAACTGGGGCGGCTGCAGAAGCTGCTCAGCGACCGTAACCTGACGTTGGAATGTTCGCGGGAGGCGTTGGAATGGCTCGGTGCGCTCGGCTACGATCCGGTCTATGGCGCAAGGCCGCTCAAGCGGCTGATTCAGCGCAGCTTGCAGAATCCGCTTGCCGAACAAATCCTCGCGGGCAAGATTCTCGACGGCCAGACCATCTATGTCGATGTCGCGAATAACGAGCTGACCTTGAGTACCTCGCCCAAAAGCGCGACCGAACCGCCGCTACGGTTAATTAAGTCGTAAGAGGCTGATGGCTCTGCACAGCGTTAAGAGGAAAACTATTCTGAAAGGCAAGACAATCCGTGCTTCACAGATTGGCTTGCCCTTTTTCGCGGGGAGGAAGGCGGCGGAGCCGCCCCCCTTCGCCGAGAGCTCGACCACTAAGCCGCTTCCGTCAATTGCCCGATGATCATGCGCCGTGCCGGGGTGATGAGCTTGCCGAGCTTGAGCAGCGCTTGCCGGGCCAGCAAAGCGGGGGGGCGCGTATCAGTATAGAGCGAGACCAGCAGATTCGTGCCTTGATAGAGTGGCCAGGTCGCTTGCCGATGCGTCTGGTCATAGGCGTGCAGCGCGCTGCTGTCGCCGAGCGGCAGCCCGACACTCACCGCTTTGGCCAAAGCGTCTGCGAGTACGGCAGCGCCGCGCAGCCCGAAGTTAAAGCCATGCGCCGTGACCGGATGCATACCGACGGCGGCGTCGCCGAGCAGCGCGGCGCG
>JBDHTV010000024.1:0-14507 GCA_039808825.1 Bdellovibrionales bacterium
GACTGGATTAGAAGTCCATATCGCCCATGCCACCGCCATGGCCGCCACCAGCCGGAGGAGCATCCTTCTTCGGCTTCTCGGCAATCATGGCTTCCGTGGTGATCAGCAGCGCCGCAACCGAAGCCGCGTTCTGCAACGCCGAGCGCACGACCTTGGTCGGGTCGATAATGCCGGACTTCAGCATGTCGACATAGTCGCCCTTTTGCGCGTCGTAGCCGAAGTTGGCGCTGTCCTGATCGAGCAGACGGCCAACCACGACCGAACCATCGACGCCGGCATTGTCGGCGATCTGGCGGATCGGGGCCTGCAGCGCGCGACGGACGATATCAACGCCACGGCGCTGATCGTCGTTGGCGCAACGGATCTTCTCGATCGCCTTGGTGGCATAGAGCAGCGCGGAACCGCCGCCCGCCACGACGCCTTCTTCAACGGCAGCGCGGGTCGCGTGCATCGCGTCATCAACGCGATCCTTGCGTTCCTTCACTTCCACTTCCGTCGCACCGCCGACGCGGATAACGGCAACGCCGCCCGACAGCTTGGCCAGACGTTCCTGCAGCTTTTCGCGGTCGTAGTCCGAGGTGGTCTCGGCGACCTGCGCCTTGATCTGCGCGGTACGGGCGTCGATGTCCTTCTTCTTGCCGGCGCCGTCGACGATCGTGGTGTTGTCCTTGTCGATACGCACCTTCTTGGCCGTGCCGAGCATGTCGATGGTGACATTCTCAAGCTTGATGCCGAGGTCTTCGGAGATGACCTGGGCGTTGGTCAGGATCGCGATATCTTCGAGGATCGACTTGCGGCGATCGCCGAAGCCCGGCGCCTTGACCGCCGCGACCTTGAGGCCGCCGCGCAGCTTGTTGACCACGAGGGTCGCCAGCGCTTCGCCTTCGACTTCTTCCGCGATGATGAGCAGCGGACGACCGGTCTGGACAACGGTTTCCAGCACGGGCAGCAGCGGCTGCAGGCCCGACAGCTTCTTTTCATGCAGGAGGATGAACGGGCTTTCCAGCTCGCATACCATCTTCTCCGCATTGGTGATGAAGTAGGGGCTCAGATAGCCACGGTCGAACTGCATGCCTTCGACGACATCCAGCTCGGTTTCGAGGCTCTTGTTTTCCTCGACCGTGATCACGCCTTCCTTGCCGACCTTTTCCATGGCCTTGGCGATCATGTCGCCGATTTCCTTCTCGCCGTTGGCGGAGATGGTGCCGACCTGGGCGATTTCAGCATTGCTGCTGATCTTCTTGGTGCGCTTCTGCAGGTCTTCGACGACCGCTTCGACAGCGTTCTCGATGCCACGCTTGAGGTCCATCGGGTTCATGCCCGCCGCAACCGCCTTGACGCCTTCGTTGACGATGGCTTGCGCCAGCACGGTGGCGGTGGTGGTGCCGTCACCGGCGCCGTCGCCGGTCTTGCTCGCGACTTCGCGCAGCATCTGCGCGCCCATGTTTTCGAAGTTGTCGGACAGTTCGATTTCCTTGGCGACGCTGACGCCGTCCTTGGTGATCTTCGGGGCGCCGAACGACTTCTGGATCACGACGTTGCGGCCCTTCGGACCCAGCGTGACCTTCACGGTGTCGGCCAGCAGGTTGACGCCGGTCAGCATCTTGTTGCGGGCGCTTTCTTCAAACTTGATTTCCTTGGCTGCCATTTTTGGCTCCTATCTTTCTATGGAATGCGTGGGGAATTAGGCGGCTTTCTTGGCCTTGGCCGAACCTTCGATCACGCCGAGGATGTCGCTTTCCTTCATGATCAGCAGATCTTCGCCGTCGATCTTCACTTCCGTGCCCGACCACTTGCCGAACAGGATGCGGTCGCCAGCCTTGACGTCCATCGCGACGATTTCGCCGTCTTCGTTGCGGGCGCCGGGGCCGACAGCGATGACTTCACCTTCCGACGGCTTTTCCTTGGCCGTATCGGGAATGATGATGCCGGACTTGGTACGCTCTTCGCTTTCCAGGCGGCGCACGACAACACGGTCATGCAGGGGACGGAACTTCATTTTGTTTCTCCATCGAAGTTCGGGTTGAAAATCGCCGGAGCGGATGCGCGTTAGCACTCCTCTGCTCCGAGTGCCAGACAGTTAGGACTTCATTCATGCTAATTCAAGAGTAATAGACAGAAATCTGTGGATAATTTTGTGGGTGAGTCCGCTAGGCCGCAGATATTTTAACCCATTTTTTGCGTTTCTTGTTCATATTGGTTAATACAAGGGGGCACAGGCCCTTTTCTGCCCCCGCGGCAAGGGAGTTCGCATAAAACGGGGGTACGCATGGCAGAACTGATCCGGCAGCTTGAAAATTACCGTCTGACGACCGCTGAAATCCTTTACCACATGCCCGATCATCCCGCCCTGCTGCAAACCTATATCTGGCAAGAGCTTGATCTGGCGCCGCGCTTTCCGGTGCTCAAAAAATTCCTGCGCTTCTGGGAAGAACATCTGGACGGCAAGCTTTATAAAGTGTGCGTCGCGCACCAGAAGCTCATCAGCCCCGGCGAGCTCAAGCATTATGACGGCGAGTTTCTGCTGCACTAAAGCGGTCAGCTGTTAGCCCATCATGCCGCCGGGACCACCACCCGACCCGCCCGTACGGCGCGCGACATGACCTTGGTGCTGCTGGACTTGCTGTGACACGGTTGCTGTGGTTTGTGCTGTCACCGATGCAACCAGCGGTGCTGTCGCAGCTAACTGCTCCGCTGGCGCTTGCGCAACAGCTTCCCCCAATGGTTGACGCAGCGCGCCATAAGCACGCCGCTGGGGCGGTAAACCATTCAGGCTGCCTGCTTCCATCTCTACATAGGCAACACCGGTCAGCGCCCGTGTCTGGTCCGTACCGTTCGCGATTAACATACGCTCCAGTTTGGATGGATCCTGCTTGATGCCCATCGCGTCGCCGGTTACGTCCGCATAGCGCCGCTGGGCGTCGCGATAGAGCGTATCATGCAATGCGCCGTTAAAAGCCTGCTGCTCGGCAACCGTGGCATCCGGGCGCTTGCGGTCGAATTCCGCAAAAACGCGGTCCTTGTAGGCAACGAAGCCCTCGCCTTCCTGCCGCATTGGCCGTTCACGCACCTGCTGCTGCGCTTGGCGCAAGGTAGCCACCTGCTCCGGGCTTATGCCCGCCGCACGTGCGCTGGCGTCCTCGGCCTTCATGAGCTGATCCTGTAAACCCTGCGGCAAGGGCACGCCGGAGCCTTCCAGCACACCGCGCACGGATTGCATGGTCTTATAGGCTGACGGCTTTTTGTCTTCCGTATCCAACACAGCCTGAGCCACCATCTGCCGAACGCCGCGATCGAGCCCGCCCGGCAAACCTTCCGTCTGGTTCAGCTGCTTCAGCACGCCGCCCACCGCGCTGGATTCAGGGTTATTCGGATTATGGAAGCCATAAGGCGCAGGCTTACCAACGGCGTCAGGATCAAAAATCACCACGGAATTGTTGGTTTGAACATGAATGCCCGCGTAACCGGCACCACGGAAAATATCCGCTGAGTTTTTCTGGCCCGCCTTGCCTTCTTCCGGCTTGCCATACATGCCCTGCAATTGCTCAACCAACTGGCGCGTTGAATAATCGTTGAGATGCCCGGCTTTGAAGCGGCGCTCGAGATCATCACCACCCTGCCGAAAATCGTGCTGCGCCGTCTGGCCCATGTCGCGCATGCTGGTCGCCAACCGCTTGACCATCGCTTCATCAACGGGCGCCGTGTTGACCAGCCACTTCTGGCCGTTTTTGTTATTATAATTGTCGAAATAGTTCGCATCTTTGGCGTCTTTGTCCGTGAGCGCGACGCTATAGACAAATCCACCTTGAAAATCTTTATCCGACCATCCGGCATAACGCTCTGCGGCATTGACGTCGGGCGTCATGTTGAAGCCATGCGCTTCTTTGGCCCGCTTGGTTTTGGTCGTATCAATGTCCTGAATAATGTCCCGCGAGCGCGAGCCGTGGTATAGTGCGATAGACATCAATACTTCTCCGGCAAAATTCACCGTTATTAGGGTATATTAGCGTATTAGTTTCATAAAGAACCTTTATAAAATACCCCATCAGCCGGGACAAATTATGCTTAAGAAATTCTTATCGACCGCAGAGGCATTGCTGCGTTTACGCGCGCCGCGAATGCCGGCGGTGCGGAGCGGGCAATATCACGATCCACAAGCATTACTACGTGCTGTCGATGCCCTGCCGCAGACGCCGTTTGTGCCCATCAACCGGGATGATTTCCGGCCACATGAAGGCCGCGAGATCGGTATGAATTGCGCTGGCGTCACCTGCGCCGATAGCCGTTTACCCATCCTCGCCACCTATGGTCTCGCGACTTGCGTCGGGTTGGCCGTGTTCAACCCCGTCACCAGAACCGGTGGACTGGCCCATCTCGCTCAGTCGCCGGACGACCTGGTTTCCTTGTCCGAGGATGGCCGACAGGCGCTCTCCAGCATGTTGCAAGCTGTTCGGCAGGACAAAAAGCAGCCGCTTGAAGCCCGCATGATGGGCCCGATGAATACGCGCTCCAAGATTGTCAGCGATGTGCTCGTCGTTTTAAACGAACAGCCAAATCTGCGCATTCTGAGCGTCGATTATGGCATGAAACCTTACGTCGCGGATTTCGGCATGGATACACGCCGTTGGGATGAAGGACTGCTCAAGGGGGGCAACAGCAGTGGCCTGTTTGTTGGCGACTGTATCGGCAAGCCAGACATGTTGGCCCGCTTCGCAGCAGGCAATCGTTATCGCGTCGATATCAAGGAGATCCCACCCGCCCCTGAGTACCGTCATGGGCTCTATGATGGCAAGAATGCCGCGATCCGCCCGCCGCTTGCGGCGTCGCACGAAAACAAGCCCCGCTGAAGTCAGGCGGCTTTCGGGCTCGGCCGCAGCCGCGCCACAATAATCCCAACCAACGTGCCGACGCCGATTGCCACTGTTAAATCGACAAACACGGTCAGGAAGAAGGTCAGCGCCAATACGAACACATCGCTCTTGCGGCGGTCGCGGACCAGCATGGGCAATTCTTTCGCCTCGCTCATATTCCATGCGACGATGAACAGGATGGCGGCAAGCGTCGCCAGCGGCACATAAGACGCCAGCGGCGCGGCAACAAGGATAAAGGCCAGCAGCCAGACGGCATGCATCATCCCGGCAACGGGCGTTGCGCCTCCCGCGCGGACATTCGTTGCGGTACGCGCGATCGCGCCGGTCGCGGGCATCCCGCCGAACAGCGCCGACCCGATATTGGCCGCCCCCTGCGCCACCAGCTCGCAATTGGAGCGATGCCGTCCCTTCACCATCCCATCCGCCACGGCGGCCGACAGCAGCGACTCGATCCCGGCCAGCAGCGCGATCGTCAGGGCGCTGGGAAACAGCTCGCGCATTTTGTCGAGGCTTAGATCAGGCCACGACGGCATAGGCAACGTATTCGGGATGCCGCCGAATTTTGTGCCAATCGTCGGCACCTGGAGATGCGCGAACGCCACCATGGCCGCGCCACACGTGACGGCGATCAGGAAACCCGGCAGCTTGGGCTGATATTTTGTGATAAAAATAATGGTGAGGAGCGCCAACGCACCCAGCCCCAGTGCGAGCGGCTGGAACGTCTCGCGCGCCATGAAATAGGCCGCCCATTTGCCAAAGACATCGCCCGGTTCATGCGCAAGTTGCAAGCCGAAGAATGAGCCGATCTGGCTCGTGAAGATGATGACAGCGATCCCGGCGGTAAAGCCTTTAATCACCGCATCCGGAATATGGCGCATGAGATTCCCAAGCCTCGCCCAGCCCATGAGCAGCAGCAAAACACCCGCCATCAAGGTGGCCTGCACCAGCCCGTCATAGCCGTGCTTCTGGATGGTATCGAACACCAGCACGACGAAGGCGCCGGTCGGGCCGCCGATCTGCACCCGGCTACCGCCGAGCAGCGAAATCAGAAATCCGGCGATGATCGCCGTGGTCAGCCCCTTGTCCGGCGTGGTGCCGGAGGCGATGGCAAGCGCCATGGAGAGCGGCAGCGCGACAATCGCGACGGTGAGACCGGCGAGCGCGTCGCGGCGAAAATCGTTGAACTTGTAACCCTGCCGCAGCAGCGTCACAATCTTGGGCGTAAAGCTGGAAACGTGGCGGCGATGTTCGGCACTATCATGCGGCATGGGCGCGCCCGGGTGGCTGTGAGCAGTCATTGTCATCGTCTTGGCAAAAATGTTGCTTAAAAATTCTAAAGCTGCACAATAGCTTGCGCCAGCCTGTGGCGCTTCGTAACGCCGAATCCATCACAGGAATATGGCTATTTTGTCGCAGTCCTGACCGGTCCGCCCGTATGTTGTCCTATATCATCCGCCGCCTGCTGCTCATCATCCCGACCCTGTTCGGGATTATGTTGCTGAATTTCCTGATTGTGCAGGCTGCGCCCGGCGGCCCGGTCGAACAGGTCATCGCGCAGCTCCGCGGCAATGCCACGGACGCAACAGCGCGCTTCAGCGGCAGCGGCGGCGACATCGCACCACAGAACAACAGCGCGCAAACGGCTCAGGGCGGCGGCGACAGCCGCTATCCCGGCGCGCGCGGCGTGGACCCCGCCCTCATCGCCGAACTGGAAAAGCAGTTCGGCTTTGATAAGCCGATGCACGAGCGTTTCTTGAAAATGATGGGGCAATATCTGGTTTTCGATTTTGGCGAATCCTTTTACCGGAGCGCCAAAGTCACCGATCTTGTGCTCGCCAAGCTGCCGGTTTCGATCTCGCTCGGCTTATGGACGACACTGATCATCTATATGATCGCGATACCACTGGGCATCCGCAAGGCGATCCGCGAAGGCACGCGCTTCGATAGCTGGACAAGCGGCATTATCGTCGTGGCCTATGCCATCCCGGGCTTTCTCTTCGCCATTCTGCTCATCGTGATTTTTGCCGGTGGGCGCTATCTCGACTGGTTTCCGCTCCGCGGGCTGGTTTCAGAGAATTGGGACACGCTGAACTGGCCGCAACGCGTCGCCGACTATTTCTGGCATCTGTGCCTCCCGATTACCGCGATGGTTATCAGCGGTTTCGCCTCGCTCGCCTTGCTGACCAAGAACTCCTTCATCGAAGAAATCGGCAAGCAGTATGTCACCACGGCGCGCGCCAAAGGGCTCAGCGAGCAACGCGTGCTTTACCGCCACGTCTTCCGCAACGCGATGCTGATTGTCATCGCGGGCTTTCCCGCCGCTTTCATCAGCATTCTCTTTACCAGCGCACTGATGATCGAGGTGATTTTTTCGCTCGACGGGCTGGGGCTGCTCGGGTTTGAAGCCGCCATCAACCGCGATTATCCGGTAATGTTCGGCACGCTCTATTTCTTCACGCTGCTCGGGCTCATCGCCAATATCATCGGCGACATCACCTATATGCTGGTCGATCCGCGCATCGACTTCGACAAGCGGGAAGGTTGAGCCATGTTGTCGCCCATCAACCAGATCCGCTGGCAGATCTTCAAGCGCAACCGGCGCGGCTATATTTCGCTGTGGCTGTTCTCTATCCTGTTCATATTGAGTTTGTGTGCAGAATTTCTGGCCAATGACCGTCCCCTGCTCGTGCAATATGACAGTCATTGGTATGTACCGGTGCTGCGCGACTATACGGAGCAGGATTTCGGCGGCGAATTCGCGACCAATGCCAATTACCGCGACTCCTTCGTGGCCGAAAAAATCAACGCCAAGGGGTGGATGATCTGGCCGCCGCTGCGCTACAGCTATGACACCATCAATTATAATCTGCGGGTGCCAGCACCAGCACCACCGTCTGCGGAGAACCTGCTTGGCACGGATGACCAGGGGCGCGACGTGCTCGCGCGCATGATTTACGGCTTCCGCATCTCCGTCTTGTTTGGCTTGCTGCTCACGGTCTTTGCTTCGCTCATCGGCATCATGGCGGGCGCGCTGCAGGGCTATTTCGGCGGCATGCTCGATTTGTTGATGCAGCGCTTTATCGAAATCTGGTCCGGGATGCCGACGCTTTATCTGCTCATCATCCTCTCCAGCATGATGCAGCCGGACTTCTGGTCACTGCTGATCCTGATGTTGTTGTTTTCGTGGATGCATCTTGTCGGCGGTGTGCGCGCGGAATTCCTGCGGGCGCGCAATTTCGATTATGTGCGGGCGGCCCGGGCGCTCGGCGCGCGCAACCTGACCATCATCGTCAAGCATATTCTGCCCAACGCGCTGGTCTATACGTTGACCTATCTCCCCTTCATTTTGAGCGGCGCGGTCACGACGCTTGCGACGCTCGATTATCTGGGGCTCGGGATGCCGCCGGGCTCGCCCTCGCTCGGTGAATTGCTCAATCAGGGGAAGACCAATCTGCAAGCGCCTTGGATCGGCTTTACGGCTTTTTTCACTACGGCAGGCTTGTTGTGCCTGCTGGTCTTTATTTTTGAAGGCGTGCGCGACGCCTTCGACCCGCGCAAAACGGCGCGGCGGGGCGGCTGATCATGGCATTGCTTGAGGTCAAGAATCTGCAGGTCGAGTTTATCGGCAACAAAAGCAACGTGCTGGCCGTGCGTGGCGTTTCCTTCGCGCTTGAGAAGGGCGAGACGATGGCCCTGGTCGGGGAAAGCGGCTCCGGCAAGTCCGTCACGGCGCTTTCCATCCTGCAGCTCCTGCCCTATGCCACGGCGCGGCATCCGGCGGGCAGTATCAATTTTGATGGCGAAGAGCTATGCGGCGCGCCGGACGGGCTGCTGCGCACCATTCGCGGCAACCGCATCGCGATGATCTTCCAGGAGCCGATGACGGCGCTGAACCCGCTGCACACGGTGGAGCGGCAGATCGCCGAAATTCTGCTCGTACACAAGCGCATGACACCCGCTACCGCGCGCCTGCGCGTGCTGGAGCTGTTACAGAAAGTCGGCCTACAGAACGCCGAAAAGCGTTTAACCGCCTATCCGCACGAACTTTCCGGCGGGCAGCGGCAGCGCGTGATGATCGCGATGGCTCTGGCCAACGAACCGGACATCCTGATCGCCGACGAACCGACGACCGCGCTTGACGTGACCGTGCAGGCGCAAATCCTGCGGCTGTTGCGCGAATTGCAGCAACAGTCCGGGATGGCGCTGTTGCTCATTACGCACGATCTCGGCATCGTCCGCAAAATGGCGCAGCGCGTCTGCGTAATGCAAAAAGGCGAAATCGTCGAAGCAAATACGACCGAGGCGTTGTTTACAGCACCGCAGCACCCCTATACCCGCCAGTTGCTCGCGGCGGAGCCGAAAGGTCAGGCCACACCTTTGCCCGCCGCCGCGCCTGAGCTTTTACAGGCCGATGACGTCAAGGTGCATTTCCCCATCAAGGGCGGTGTCTTTCGCCGCACGATCGATCATGTGCGCGCGGTTGACGGCGTTTCGCTGCGCATTCGCGCAGGCGAAACGGTCGGTATCGTCGGCGAGTCCGGCTCCGGGAAAAGTACGCTTGGTTTCGCGCTGCTGCGACTGCTGCAAAACCAGAAGCAGATTATGCAGGGCAAGGTCCTCTTTCTCGGCAAGGATATGGCGGCGGAGACGCCGGACGGCTTGCGCGCGCTGCGGCGCTCGATGCAGCTCGTGTTTCAGGACCCCTATGGCAGCCTGAGCCCGCGCATGAATGTCGGCGAAATTATCGCGGAAGGGCTGCTCATTCATAAAATCGGTACGCCCACCGAGCGCGCCGCGCGCGTGGCCGCCTTGCTGGCGGAAGTTGGGCTCGACCCGGCGATGGCGAGCCGCTATCCGCATGAATTTTCCGGCGGCCAGCGCCAGCGTATCGCGATCGCACGCGCGATGGTCCTGGAGCCAAAATTCGTTGTCTTGGATGAGCCGACTTCGGCACTCGACATGTCGGTGCAGGCGCAGATTGTCGATTTGCTTCGCGCCTTGCAGCAGAAGCATGGACTCGGCTATCTGTTCATCAGTCATGATCTGCGGGTGGTGCGCGCGCTTTCGCATCATGTCATCGTCATGAAGGATGGCAAGATGGTCGAGCAAGGCAGCGCCGAGCAGATCTTCAGCGCGCCGACGCAGGATTACACCCGTGCGCTGATCAATGCGGCTTTCCGGTTGGAATAGCCGGGATTGTTTGTCGCACCATAGCCGCTTATAATTACGTCATGAATTTTGATACGAAGGCCTTTTTTGCTTTGCTGGAGAATATTCCGGCGCTGACGGAGACGGACCCGCGGCAAGGCTGCATCGTGCGCACCCAGATCATCGGTTCGCTGCTGCATGATATGGGCCAAGCCGTCGGCCGCGCCTGGATTCTGCCGGTTTATGAGGCGGAGAGTTTTCTTGCGCCGCTGACCGACACTAAAGGTCAGCTCGTCAAAGTGAACGACCCGGATAGCGGGGGCAAACAAAGCATCAAATGGCGCTTTCACTGCGCGACCGTGCTGTTCGACCTGCCGGAACAACCGATTATCGATTTTCCGCTGTTCAACGCGCCGGTGCGGCTCGATACCTGGCAGGATTTATTCGAAAAGACGCAGGAGCGCTTTACGCCCAAGGGACAGACCGGCTGCGATTTGCGGGTGGAGACGCACCGTTTTGCCGATATCCCGCAGCGGCAAGTGCTGCGTTACAACCCGCAGGCCGACAAGCAGAATAAGCTTTTGCCACTGCACAAGCTGGCGCGCACGCTGACCCTCACGCCACACCGCCGCGCGGCGGAGCCCATTCTTTTCGAGCGGCAAAAGGGCGATTATAAAAGCAGGTAATATGTGCGCCGCACAAAATTCCGCTTGGCAGCGAGCCCCTGATTAGTGCTAGATAATTGCCCTTTTTGGTTGAGGATATCATGGCCCGCAAATATAAAGTCGCCGTCGTCGGCGCAACAGGCGCCGTTGGGCGCGAAATGTTGTCAATTCTGGCCGAGCGCAACTTCCCGGTCAGCGAAGTCGTCGCGCTGGCTTCCAGCCGTTCGGCTGGCGCCGAGGTGAGCTTTGGCGAAGAACAGGTTCTGACCGTGCAGGACCTCGACAAATATGATTTCAAGGGCACCGATATTTGTTTGTCCTCGGCTGGCGCCAAGATTTCCGAAGCCTTCGCGCCGCGCGCGGGCGCTGCCGGCTGCGTGGTCATCGACAACACCTCGCATTTCCGCATGGATCCGGACGTGCCGCTGGTGGTGCCGGAAGTGAACCCGCAGGCGCTCAAGGATTTTCACAAAAAGAACATCATCGCCAACCCCAATTGCTCGACCATCCAGATGGTCGTGGCGCTCAAGCCGCTGCATGAGCTGGCAACAATCACGCGCGTAGTGGTCAACACCTATCAATCCGTTTCCGGCGCGGGCAAGGAAGCGATGGACGAGCTATTCAGCCAGACGCGCGCGATTTATGTGAACGACCCGATCAAGAAGGAAAACTTCACCAAGCAGATCGCGTTCAACGTCATTCCGCAGATTGACGTCTTCATGGAAGACGGCAATACCAAAGAAGAATGGAAGATGATGGTCGAGACCAAGAAAATTCTCGACCCGAAGATCAAGGTTACGGCCACTGCCGTCCGCGTGCCGGTCTTCATCGCGCATAGCGAAGCCGTCAATGTCGAATTCGCGAAGCCGATCAGCGCCGCCGAAGCACGCGCCGCGCTCGCCAAGGCGCCGGGCGTCGTCGTTATCGACAAGCAGCATGAAGATGGCTTTATCACGCCGGTCGAGGTGGCGGGCGAAGATCCGGTCTATGTCAGCCGTATCCGCGAGGATATGACGGTCGAGAACGGGCTCAATCTTTGGGTCGTCAGCGACAATCTGCGCAAAGGCGCGGCGCTCAATGCCGTGCAGATCGCGGAGCTGCTGATCAAGGACTACATTAAGTGACGGTGAAAATCGGCATTCTCGGCTTTGGCGGACGGATGGGCCAGCTCCTGGTGCAGGAAACGCTGACGCATCCGGACTGCTCGCTCGCCGCGCTTTACTGGCGGCAGCAGAAAGAGGGCGTCGCCCTGCCGGCCAATTGCGTGGTCAGCAACGATCTCGACGCCGTATTGCAGGCCAGTGATGCCGTCATCGAGTTCACCACGCCGGATGCTGCCGTGGTTTTTGCCAATCATGCGGCCAAGATCGGCAAGCCGCTGGTCACGGGTACGACGGGGCTCAACGAAACGCAGCAGGCCGCGATTGTTGCCGCCAGCAAGCAAACGGCGGTGCTGCAGGCGCCGAACACCAGCCTTTCGCTCGCGGTGGCGCGACAAATGACCACGTTGGCCGCCCGATTGCTCGCCAATCATGGTTACGATATTGGGATTAACGACTGGCACCACAGGCACAAGAAGGACGCGCCTTCCGGCACGGCCAAAGCACTCGGCGCTGCGGTGACGGCAGGCAATCCGGCGATCACGCCAACATATTCGGCCTTACGGCTCGGCAATATCGTTGGCGAACATGAGGTTATGTTTGCCGGAGACGGCGAGATCTTAACCATACATCACAGCGTGACCAACCGGGCGATCTTCGCCCGCGGAGCGCTGGCTGCGGCATTGTGGCTCAAGGATAAAAAGGCCGGGCTCTATACCATGCAAGACGTGCTTGGGGTTTAGCCAAGTTACCTGTTGCAAGTGATTCGCATGCAAGGATTGCTTTTATCCAAACCGGGTTTTATACAAGCCGTGCCGCAGGCATGGTCAAACCATAGAAACAACAGAATGAGCGCCTGAGATGGATTACATCATTCAAAAACTTTCGTATATCAACTGGAGCATTAACGGCATTCTGCCTATCGCGTTGCTGATTGCCATCGCCATTTGGGAAAACGCCTATCCGTGCCGCCAGCGGGTGCAATCCCAGCTCTATCGCTGGAGCAACATGATTGCCATCCGCATCGCCGGTAAAATCGCTTTCCGCGTCTTGCTGCCGGTTACGATGGCGGGGTTCGCCGAATATTGTGCCCTGCATGGCTACGGACTGTTCAATCATGTCGCCATACCGGTCTGGCTGCTCACCATTTTGACTATCCTGCTGCTCGATTTCAGCGGTTACCTTGTGCATGCCGCCGCGCATCAAAACCAGTTTCTGTGGCGCGCGCACCAGACGCACCATCTCGACACCGAGTATGACGTTACCACGGCGCTGCGCACGCACCCGTTCGACGACATGCTCAATATGATCGGCGAAGCGATTTTCATCTTCGCGCTCGGCCTCAATGCCGAAGGCATCCTTTATTACGCGGTGATCAGCGGCGTCATCGTCAAATTCAGCCATGCCAATGTCGAAATCTGGGACAAGCTGGATCGCATGCTGCGCTGGTTCATCGTCACGCCGAACATGCATCGCATCCATCATTCGGCGGAACGCAAGGAAAACGACAGCAATTATTCGACGCATTTCAGCTGGTGGGACCGCATATTCGGCACCTACACCGCCTATCCGGCGCAATCGCACGCGACGATGAAGATCGGCCTGCATCAGTTCCGTGACCCGGCGGAAATCCGCGTCGACAGGTTGCTGCTGCGTCCGTTCCATAGCAAAGAGTATGTTGCACCGGGCAAATGACCGAAGCCCCGCGCGCGCTGCGTTTATGGCTGTCACTCTGTTGCGCCATGATATTCGCGATGGCGGTTATCGGCGCCATCACGCGACTGACGGAATCCGGCCTTTCGATTGTCGAATGGAATCCCCTCACGGGTGCCATACCGCCACTCAATGAGCAGGATTGGCAAAAAGCTTTCACGGGCTATCAGCAGACGCCGCAATACAAGCTGCTCAATAGCGGCATGACGCTGACGGCGTTTAAACAGATATTCTTCTGGGAATGGTTGCACCGGCTGTGGGGGCGGCTGATCGGCGTCGTCTATGCCCTGCCCTTCTGCTATTTTCTGCTCCGGCGGCAAATTCCAAAGCCTTATGTGGGGAAGCTGTGGCTTGGTCTGCTGCTTGGCGGACTGCAGGGTGCGCTCGGCTGGTTCATGGTCAAGAGCGGCCTTAGCGAGCTGGTCTATGTCAGCCATTACCGGCTCGCCGCGCATCTTGTGCTCGCCCTGGCGATCTATGCCTATCTGTTCTGGCTTTGCCTGATGCTCGCTGGACGCCAACGTCACCAAGCCAGCCCATGCCTGATTGGGCATGGCCGGGCCGCGCTCGGCCTGCTGGCCGTCACCATCACCTGGGGGGCCTTCGTCGCCGGGCTCAAGGCTGGCTGGGCTTACAATACTTTCCCCCTCATGGACGGCGAGATTGTGCCAAGCGCGTCCTGGACGATGATTCCCCTCTGGCAGAATTTTCTTGCCAATACGGCGCTTGTGCAATTCTGCCACCGCGTGCTGGCCATGACGACCGGGCTGGCGCTGTGGTTCTGGGCCTGGCGACTATGGCGGGGCTGGTATAACCGCAAACTGGCGCTGGCCCTGGGGCTGATGGCGCTGGTGCAGATCGGGCTCGGCATCGCCACGCTGCTCACGCAGGTGCAGATTGTGCTCGGCACGTTGCACCAGGCGGGGGCCATCGTGCTGCTCACGCTGCTTTTGCGCAACTTGTATGGCCTGCGACCGGTTCAAACCTAATCTCCCGTTTGCTTTGCCGCT
>JBDHTV010000025.1:0-13932 GCA_039808825.1 Bdellovibrionales bacterium
AACATCCTATGTAAGTTGCAACACGTTGGGGTGTTACGGCCCACGGACAGGATAGCGATTTCGTTGACGCTGTCAAACAGGTTTCACCACGCAACGGCACTTGCAAGGCCAGATTTTGCTTGAAAAACCAGATTAGCAGCCACGCATTAATAGCTTGAGCAAGCAGCTTCATTTATGAAATAACGTTGGTTAACCTTAAGTCTATGGGCTTCGCATGAACAGCATAACAAAACCGAAATCCAGCCCCGCAAATCTAGGCATTCTCATCTTTCTCTTTTTCGTCTCAGGCTTTAGCGCCCTTTGCTACCAGATCGTCTGGCAACGTATGTTGTTTGCCGCTTTTGGCATCAACATCGAGTCGGTCACCATCATCGTCTCCGTCTTTATGCTCGGTCTCGGCGTCGGGGGTATTGTCGGCGGCAACTTGCGGCGGCAACCGCAGCTGATGCTTGCGCTCTTCATATTATTTGAATGCTCGATTGGTTTGTTCGGTTTCTGCAGCCCTATGCTCATCCGCTGGCTCGGAGAGATTGTGAACAGCGCCTCCCTTTGGGCGGTTGGTCTGGGCTCCTATGCCTTATTTGCTCTTCCGACTTTTCTCATGGGTGCAACATTGCCCATCCTGGTGAGCTATGTGCAGGCACGAATTGGTCTGACGGGTCTTGCGGTCGGCTGGCTCTATGCCAGCAACACCTTCGGCGCGATGTTTGCATCGGGCATGACCGTCATGGTCTTGTTCGTGCATTTTGGGCAAACTGATGTTGTCCATATCGCCGTAGCCCTCAACCTGCTGACCGCGCTTTTGGCCTTTTTGTTTTACAAGAAGAGCCAGCAAGCCGCTCTCTTACCCAACGCAGCTACCGCCGGCACGGAAGCACCGCCCAACCCCGCCGATGACGTCACCCGTTTTACCCCCCGCTTTCTGCTCGGGATAAGCTTCGCCCTCGGCTATATTACATTGAGTCAGGAGTTGGTCTGGTACCGCGTGTTGAGCTTTGTCACGGCGAACACGCCGGATACTTTCGCGCTGTTGCTCGCGGCCTTTCTTCTGGGTATCGGGTTTGCCACCATCAAGGTTTGCGACGCCATCCGGGCGGCCACGAGCCTGACGCAGTACATTGTCGTGACGCTCTTCCTGTCAACGCTTGTCTGGTTCTTGGCCGTTCCGGCCATCGCCAACACCGTTTATACTGGAAACAAACTCTTGATGATCGTCACCGGCTTGCTCTTGGTAACGGTGACCAGCTATTTCACCGGCGGTATCTTCACGGCGCTTTGCCATCTGTTGCAACAGCGCTCACAACAAGCGGCAGGCAAAATTGTCGGCAACCTTTATTTTGTTAATGTTCTGGGCGCTACATTCGGCCCCCTGCTGACTGGGTTTCTGCTCTTTGATTTGATCAGCCTGCGTGACACGATTTTACTGCTCGGCGGTTTGCTGCTACTGACGGGTGCAATCTTCATCTACCGCCTCCCCGCGCAGCACAAGCTGCGGCGATACGGATTGCTGACAATTGTCGGCACGGCCGCTTTCGGTCTTGGTCTGCATATGACGGCCTATGACTACATTATGGAGAAGCTGCAGTTCAGCCCGGCACCTTTCACCGCGTTCAACAGCAATCGCAGCGGTTTCATTAGCGTGATCGGCGACCGGATCTACGGTAACGGCGCCTATGACGGCAAAATGAACATCGATCCGGAACATGACTCAAGCATGATTATCCGCGCCTACGGCATCACCAACTTCCACCCCAATCCCAAACGGATTTTACAGATTGGCATGAGCGGCGGCTCCTGGACCAAAATTATCTCGATGTACGGCCCGTTGGAAAAGCTCACGACCATCGAAATCAATAAAGGTTATCTCGATATCGCGCGGCAATACCCTGATCACGCAGATGCATTAACCCACCCGAAGGTCGATATCGTCATCGATGACGGCAGGCATTGGCTCAACAACCATCCTGACGAAAAGTTCGACGTCATCGTATCCAACACGATTTACCACTGGCGCAGCAACGCCACCAACATGCTCTCGCAAGAATTCATGGAGCTGGCGAAGAAGCACCTCAATCCCGGCGGCTACATCTTCGTGATCGACACCGGTGCGGAAGAAGTGGCTTATACGGCTGCGCATGTGTTCAAATTCGTCTCTCGCGCTTTCAAAAACATGGTCATCGCCGGCGACACGCCGTCGGAAGTCACGCCAGAACAAAAACGAGCAAATCTAGCGCAGTTCAAATACCCCGATGGCAGTCCGGCTTACAAAAACCAGGATACCATCGATCATCTAGTCAACATCACCTATCCGAACCAGCGGGATAGCTGGCTGGCGCGGCAGGATTTGATGCTGATTACGGACGACAATATGGCGACGGAATTTAAGAAGCGCCAACGGTGAGGTGAGGCTTGAGGCCGCCAAAGCGCACCGCACCTCCGCCTGATGCCACCAGTCTGCGCGCTGCCGCGCTGCGCTATGTCGCGCGCTATGCCGCGCACAGCGCCAAACTGCGCCGTATCCTGCTGACCCGGCTGCAGAAAGCCGCCTTGCAGCACCCAGACTGGGCGCGCGATACGGCGAGGCTCAGCCAGCTGCGGCAGCAGATCGAACAGATCGTCAACGAATTCGCCGCCAAGAATTATTTCGACGACGCGGCCTATGCCAGCAGCAAGGCACGCGCGCTGCAACGCCAGGGCAAGGCGCAACGGCGCGTGGCTGCCAGCCTGCAGGCGGAAGGGTTCGATGCCGAAGCCATCGGCGCAGCGCAGGCGGAAGCCGCGGAGGGCAAGGATAACGCCACGCTCGACCGCGCGGCAGCGCTGCGCTTATGCCAGCGCAAGCGGATCGGGCCCTACCGGCGCGGTGACGGCGACATGGCAACATTACGCCGTGAATTCGCTGCGCTCGCGCGCGCCGGTTTCAGCAGCGCCATCGCACAGGACGTGTTGCGCGCGGCGCTCGACGACGACATCGACTAAGGATGGCGGCTAAATTTTAGCACGATTTTATGCGGCCTTTATGCCGTCGCCATGATTTTGCCGCCTTCTCCGCCTTGTCTGGTTCCAAAGCAAACTATGTCAAAAGGACATTCCGGCCGGGCGTGAAGTGTGTTAGCAAGCGTTGCCTGGCCGGAATGCCCCGGCAAGCGCTTTTCCGCCCCACTGCCCGCGCCTTCTCTGCAAAGGAGCTGTTCCATGCGTATCATTCTCGGCCTGACCGCTTTGCTCATGCTCGCCGGTTGCTCCGGCAACAGCACCGATCTCGTCGGCAAGAGCCGCGCGATGGCGACCGTTTGCGCCCGCCCCGGCGATATTCAGGGCGCGATCGATGCGGCGCAGAAACATTGCGAGAAATCCGACCGCGACGCCGAGCTCGTGAACGTTAATAACGGTGTACTGGGCAGCAACGAAGAATGCAAAAGCGAAGACGGCGATTATACCGGCAAGATCGTGCATTTCCGCTGCGTGAAGGAATAGACGCTAAACGATGATCCGATGCTCGGCCAGCGCGAGCATCGGCAGATCATGCGGCAGATTGCCATAGGCCCAGACCTCGCCATGCGGCGCGAGCTGCTGCAGCAGTTCCGCGACCCGCCGCGCCTTTTCCTGCCGCACGCAATTGCCGCCCTGCATGACGCCGGTCAGTTTGCCGTCCGCCTGCGCCATCACGGTGCAGAGAATATGATCCGGCGCATAGGCGCGCAGGATGTGCGCGAGATAAACATCAAGCCCGCCCGACGCGATGACGACGATATCGCCGCGCTCCTTATGCCAGGCGAGGCGCGCGCGCTGCGGTTCAAGCCAGCGCAGCTTTTGCTCCAGCTTCGCCTGCACCTCCGGCAGCCGCGCGAGCGGAAAATCCTTGAGCGTCCATTTGAGCCACAAGGCCTTGAAGGCGGTACGCCGATCCGGGGCGCGCAGCGTGAGCAATGCGGCAGCGAGCGCCGTAACGAGCGTGCGCGGCCAACCGACGCAGCAGCTCACGAAAGCGGGCAGGCTGTCGCCGGTCACCAGCGTGCCGTCGAAATCGAAACAGGCAACGGCGCGGGTCATATGGTTGTCGCCGGCACCGGCACGGTTTTTGCCGTCGCATAGCTGTCAAACCAGCCGATGCTCATCGCGTTGCCGCAGGACGGGCAGTTGATCTCCCACTGCGGCGTGGTATGGCCGCAATGCTGGCAGCGCCAGGCTGCTTCCTGCGGCGCTTGCGCCGCCTGCCGCAGCGCTTCGCGCACGCGGTTCGGCGGCTGGTTTTCCTTTTCCGCCAGCTCGGCCAGCAACAAATAAGTCTGCCGCGTCGGCGCAAGCTCGACCGCGCGCTGCAGATGGCGGCTCGCTTCGCCCCACAAACCGGCGGCGAGCGCGGCCTGCGCCAGCAGCACGAGGCTGGCCGGATGCTGCGGCGTGGTCTTGCAGAGCTGCTCAATACGTTTGAACTGCTTGAGCGGCGCGTCTTCGCCCAGCGCCTGCAGATAAAGCGCGCCGAGTTCGGGGTGCGGCGTACTGTCCCAGAATTTCTCGATCCGCTTCAACGCAGGCTTGGTATAACCGCCCGCCAGCAGCGTACGCACGAGCTCGATGCGCGCGGGCAGCCAGTCCGGCGCAGTGCCCTGCGCCTGCTCCGCCGCCTGCAGCGCGCGCGGCGTCTGCTCGGCCTTGAGTGCGGCGCGCGCTTCGGCGATCATGAGCCCGGCTTCGCGCTGGCTGACATCGCCGAATTCGAGCAAATGCTGGTTGCTGGCGCGACGCAAGGCCTGCGCCGCCTGCGCCCACGCTCCTTGACGCGAGGCGACCTCATAGCGCGCGACCTGCAGCCACGGGGCTTTCGGCTTCGCTGCCGCCAGATCCTCAACCAGCGCCGCGGCACGGGCATGATTGTTCTGACGCAGCGCTGCACCGATCAGGCCGCGATAGCCGAGCATCGCGGTGTCTTTCTCTTTAACGAGCTGGTTGAAAATTGTCTGCGCGCTATTGTGGTCGCCTGCCAGCTGTGCTGCCTGCGCCTGCAGCCATTGCGTCATGGCGGTATTGCCGAGCAGCTTGCGCGCCGCCAGCGCCATTTTGCCCGCCTCCGCCGCGTCGCCCGCCGCGAGCGCGGTGAAGCCCTGCCCCAGCCGTTGCACGCCCAATTGCTGGTTATGCAGTTGCCGCCGCACCTTCATGCCGCGCGGGCCGTAGCGCAGCAGCCGCACGAGGCGGTAAGCGATGAGGCAAGCCGCCACGAGCAGGAACACGCCGACACACAGCACCGCCGCCGAGGTTTCGATCGCATAGCCGTGCCAGGTCAAAGTCAGCTTGCCCGGCTCGTCGGCCAGATAAACCGCGAGCGCGATGACGGCGGTGAATTTCAGGACGAACCAGAGGAGCCGGATCACGGTTGCGTATCCTCCATCGCCGGAGTCGCCGTATCGGTTTTCGGCACCGCGACGGGCTGCACCTGCCCAAGCGCAGCACCGATGCGAACCAATGCACTATCGAGCGCGACACGCGCGCGCGCGTCATTGAGCCATTCCTGTAGCTCCTTCTGCGCAAGAGCAGGCATCGCCTCGACCTTCGCCACGGCCTCGGGCAGATTGCCGCGCTGCAATGCCGCCGTGGCGTCATGCATCAGCTTCGGCGTTTCGGTCGCGCCGGTATCGTCGATCTTACGGATATGCACGACCTCGTCGAAGCTGACCTTGAGCCGATCCGTCCAGGTCTTGGCCTCGGCCATCGCGACCGCGCGCTCGGCCGGTGCAGCCATGACGCCGAACCGCGATTGCAGCATCGGCAGCGTCGCGACCCCGGCATGGCTGGGGCTCTCCAGCTTCGCACATTCGGCGGCGACGGCGGCATTGGTCTTCGCGGCGGCACACAATGCCTGCAGTTCATTGACGAACGGCGCGGCGCCCGCCGCAGCGCTGCGCAGTTCGAGATAGGCGATGACATGGGCTCGCGTCGCCGACTCCGCCGCCGCGACCTGCTGGGCGCTGTCGGTCATCTGCTGGACATGGCCGCGCATACTGGCAATGGCAGTATTGGCGACCGCGAGATCATTCTTGAGCTGGGTCAGTTGCTGTTTGACCTCTTCCGCGCCCGCGACGCCCTGTTGCAGATTGGCAAGCTTATCGCGCAGTGTGCCGATCTCGGTCAGCGCATTATGCAGCTGATCGGCGAGGCCGTTATCGACCGCTGGAGCCGGGGTCGGCATCTGGGTTACGGGCGCGGGCGGCGGCGCGGCCTTGAGCGTAGCGACTGTTTCGCTGAGGCCATCAATCTGTTGACGCAATTCGCGCACCGTTTCCGACGCAACGGCAGGCGCGGCGGCAGGCAATTGCGGCGCGGGGCGCAGCAACGGATAGGCCAAGGCTCCGAGCGCGACGCCAAGCGCAAGCACGCCAAGGCCGCGCGCGAGACTGTCGCGCCCGGCAGCCACCGGCGGCACCGGCTTGACCGGCGGCGGGAGTACAGCGGGCGCCGTGCTCTTGGCGGCACCCCACGGCTTTTCGGTCTTTGCGTCGTCGCCCGATGCGGGCGGCGGATTGGGCGGGGCGTCACTCACGGCAGGCCTCAAACATGGAATGGATTGGGCTGCATCTTCTAACGCCGCAGCAGATTTTGCAAGCTGGACAGGAAAGCCGCTTCCGTGGGCTGCGGCGTGCTCAGGCAATCACGCCACGGCAGCGCCGCCGCCACGGCGGCGATTGCGGGGCTCAGGCAAAGCGCGGTTACGGCGCGGCATGATTCCGTCAGACCTGCCGCGCGCGCCAGATCGACAAAAATCTGCGCGGTGCGCGCCGAAAAGAACGTAGCGACCGCAAGGCGTTGCGCCTGCATCGCCTGGACAGTGGCCGCCGGTAATCGTTCGGCTGCATCGGCCCGGTACACGACCCACGGTGCGATCTCATACCCGACGGCCCGCAGGCTTGCCGCCGGCTCCGGTTGCCGCTGCTGGCCGCACGGGTGCAGCCACCGGCCATCGGCCGGTTGTTCCGCAGCTATCAGCGCCGCGAGCGCCGTCCCATCGCCGCCACCCTGCCGCGGATAACGCCAGCCATAAGCGCGCGCCGTTTCAGCCGTCGCCGCGCCGACGCAGTAACAAGGCCGCGCCTGCCAACCGGCGGGCAGCAAAGCCAAATTCAGAAAACGCACCGCCGCGGCGCTGGTAAAAATCGCGCCGGACCACTGTCCTTGCGGCATTGGGGTATCCAAGGGCTGATAGGTGAGCGACGGCGCGCATAACGCAGCGATGCCATGCAAGGCAAGTGTCGTGCGGAACAGTTCCGCCGCGGGCGAAGGGCGCGTGATGAGCACGGCGCCCTGCATCAGCCGGGCGTGGCGGCAGGCAGATAGGCACGCAGTTCCGTGCCGAGCGCGGCCACGGCTGCCGCCGCATCGTTGAGCGGCAACTGCAACTGGCGGCGCACTAGCCCGCTGCCGTTCGCTTGCGCGACGACAGCCGTGAAAGCGATCGCGCCATCCGTGGCGTGCGTCGCGAGCGCCCCAACCGGGGTGCGGCAGGAACCATTGAGATGATGCAGGAAGAGCCGTTCCAGCGTTACGCATTGCTCGGTCGCCACGCAATTGAGCTGCCGAAGCAGGTCATGCAGCGCGCCGGGCTCGGCGCGCGTTTCAAGGGCAAGCGCCCCCTGCGCCACGGCGGGAACCATCGCTTCAGTCGTCAGCGGATGCACCCAGTCATCGGTCAGATTCAACCGTTGCAGCCCGCAAAGCGCGAGCAAGGTCGCCTCGACCTGTCCTTCGCGCAATTTGCGCAGGCGCGTATCGACATTGCCGCGGAGCGGGCTGATGACCAGATCGGGCCGCCGATGCAATATCTGGGCGGCACGACGCAGGCTCGATGTGCCGACGCGCGCGCCAGCAGGTAAATCGACAAGCTGCGCCGCGTTGGAAGCAATCAGTGCATCGCGCACATCGTCGCGCGGCATGAAAGCGGCAAGGGCCAAACCTTCAGCCAGCACCGTTTCCAGATCCTTGGCGCTATGCACCGCGAGGTCGATCTGCCGCTGCTGCAGCGCGCGTTCCAGCTCCTTGGCGAACAGGCCCTTGTTACCGCCCATTTCGGCAAAGCTGCGTTCCTGCTGCTCCGGTTTCCAATCGCCCGCGCTCTGCATCGGGACAATGACGATCCGGTCAGGCGCGGCCAACGCCGGATCGGCCTTGATCAACGCCTCCTGCACGATCTGCGCCTGGCGCAGGGCAAGTTTGCTGCTACGGGTGCCGATACGCAGCGGCGAGGGAAAAGCGGACATGAGTGCTACGCAGAGTTAAAGACGGGTTTTGCCGTGTGATAAAGCAGTTTAGCGGCAAAGGGAAATATTTGTGTGGCGGATGAAATTCTTAGAGCAGCCGTGGGCGATTTTGCCGCAGTTTCGCCCCATGATCCATTAGCAATTTTTGGCAAGTGTTTTGGAAGAATGAGTTATGCCGTTAATAAATTTTTTACTTTAAAATCAACGCTTTAATTTCGTTCAAACGCGTTACACTTTTCATATGAAGATCATGGCAACAGCGCTGCGCGAATCAAACCAGAACATCGAGATTGCCGCCGCGCCCGCTGTTTTTACGCTCGCCCCCGCCACGCACGGTCGCACTCTGTTTTTGCGTGGCGCTGCCGGTGGCGTTGCCCTTATTGCCTTGCGCGCCGGAATCAATGGCGCGCGGCGTTATCGTAGGAGCAGCCGGTGGTTGCGTCAGGTTACGCACCAGCTGCGGTTGAACAGCCGGCGGTGTGGGCGGTGGGTGGTTAGGCGGCGGTGTTATCTGCATAATTTCTTTTCCGCTGCTCGGTGGGTAACCATTCTGTCGGATGATTTTTATTCTGGCACGGGCGTTGTGAAGAAAAACTTAAGGAATCAGTGGTTAGTTCGGATAGTGCAATGACACGGTTAACTGATTCTTACCAGGGAGCGGACGTGGCGGCCATGAGCCATATGATGCCACAACAAGCAATCAACCGCCTCATCGCCCTCGCCCATGACAACAGCGAGAGCGGCCGTACGCTGCTCGTCACCGAACTCGTCAATCTCTTTGACCGTCGCGATGTTGACCTCAACAACCGCGAACAGCTGATGATCAACGAGATCGTCGATGAGCTCATTAATAATGCCCAGCTCATCGTGCGCCAGCAACTGGCGGAAAAGCTCGCCCCATCGAACAAGACGCCGCGCAAACTGGTGATGACGCTGGCGAAGGACCATATTGATGTTGCCCGGCCCGTGCTCGCCTATTCGCCGGTGCTGACCGACTCCGACCTCGTCACCCTCGTCGTGAGCCAGGATATCGACCATGCCCGCGCCATCGCGACGCGCGCCGCCATCAGCGAAGCTCTGGCCGACGCGCTGGTCGTGACCGGCGATATCGGCATCATGCAGACGCTGGCTGAAAATATGGGTGCAAAATTATCACCCAAAGCGCTGAGCGCCATGGTCAGCGCGGCACGCTTTGCTGAAAACTTATGCCGTCCGGTGCTGGAACGCCCGGAAATGACGCCCGAAAAGGCTTCGCAGCTTTACTGGTGGGTTGCGCCGGAAATGCGGCGCTTCGCCTTGCAGCGCTTCGGCGTCGCGGTCGGCCAGGTCGAGCAGTCGCTCGAACAGACCATCGACGACCTCCTCAACCGTTACACGCTCGACAAGAACGAAGACCACGTCATGCAGCAGGTCGCGGACTGGCTGCTCGAGCGCGGCATCAAGGCGCCCAAGAATGTCGTGCAGATCCTGCGGCTTGGTCATTTCCGGCTCTTCAGCATCATGTTAAGCCGGCTGATCAACCTGCCGATCGCGCTCTGCGATATCATCGTCACGGAAATGGGCGGCCGCTCGCTTGCCGTGGTCTGCCGCGCACTCGCGATGGAGAAGCCGCAATTCGTCTCCGTCTTCCTGCTCTCGCGCGGCGCGCGCGGCGGCGAGCAGATCGTGCACCCGCGTGAGCTCAATAACGCCCTGCTCGCCTTCGACCGGCTCAACCCCGCCGTCGCCCAGCAGCTGATCGAAACCTGGCGCCGCGACCCTAGCTACCTGCAGGATCGCGCCAGACAGGCCGAAGGCCGGGCCTGATCTCAACTTGATGGCACCAGGCCGATGATATCGCTGTTCGCGATATCCATATGGTTGCCCGAGAGATAAACGCCGAAGCCCGAGCCGCCCATATCGCGCAGATAGGTCTGCTGATAGAAAGCGTCATAAGTCAGCTTAAGCTGGCCTGCGGCTGGCGTGCCCGTTGTCACGCCGGTAAAACCCAACCCGGTCAGATCAATCTTGTCCTCACCTTTGGTGAAATCGGCGATACGGTCCATCGCGGAGCCGAATACGCTATCCGCCAGACTCGTGAAGCGGAACACATCCAGCCCCGCCCCGCCGGTCAGCTGATCGACGCCTGCACCACCGTCAAGGGTATCGTTGCCGTCATTACCGAGCAGTTGGTCCTGTGCCCCCATGCCGAGAATGAGATCGTTCGTGCTGCCGCCTGAAAGATAATCATTCCCGCTCGTGCCGTTGATCGTCACCGTCGCGGGAATATTGAGGCCGATAAAATCAGCCGTGGTGATCGCGGCCTTGTTGCCCGACATATAGAAACCGAAACCGGACGCCGCGTGATAAACATAGGTCTGGTTATAATAGCTGTCATAAGCGACCTTGAGTTGACCCGCGCCAGGGGTGCCGGTCGTGATGCCGGTGAAGCCCAATCCCGTGACGTCGATTTTATCGGTGCCGATGGTGAAATCGGCGATGCGGTCCATGCCGCCGGAATAGCGGCTGTCTGTCAACGATCCGAACTTAAAGACATCCGCCCCGCCATTACCGGTGAGTTGGTCGATGCCAGCGCCGCCGTTTAGGGTCTGTCCTTTGGCGTCGCCGACAAGGATATCGACACCGGCCGAACCCCTGACATTGATCCGCCCCGCGGTCGTTTTACCCGAGAGGTCATAAGTCCCCGAACTTTTGGCGATCAGGGTCGCGACGCCGCCATAGGCCATGAATGTCGTGAGCAGGTTGAATTGCGCCGCCGTCAGGCCGACATCCCCATTCTCAATTTCCAGCTTCTGGATATTGCGCAGCGTCAACACCGAAAGATCGGTATGGTTCGTGGCATCCAGCGTATTGTACCCGGCATTGCCGTCGAGCACGTCGCCGACCGTGGTGATGCCGCTCAACACGAAATAATCGTCGCCGTCGCCGCCATAAAGATGGTTCTGCCCCTCACCGGCGATCAGCGTATCGTTGCCCGCCATACCGTAGAGCGTCGTGTTGCTGCTCGACCAGCCGGAGAGCGTATCGTTACCCGAAGAGCCGGTGACGGTCACGGGGTCGGTCGTCATGCCCTGGATCATCACGTTGCCGGTGACGGTCAGATTGCCGAGATTATAGGAACCGCCCGTTGACAGGAAAATCAGCGCGTTCCCAGCCACGGCGTTGATGGCGCTGAAGCCGTTGAGCTGCGCGACGGACATCGTCACCGCGCCATAATTGCCGTTGATCGTGAGCGTCGGAATATGCGTCAGCGTCGCGCCGGTGATATCGGCATAATCGCCGGTCACCAGCACATTGTTACCCGCGCCGCCGTCGATACTCTCCCCGGTCAGATTGAGCGTATAATTCTCGACGTAAATCGTGTCGTCGCCAGCGTCGCTTTTGATGATCTTTCCGCCTTGGTTGATGAAGATATGGTCATTAAAGATCGTACCACGCACAAATTCAAAATTTCGATACGAAACGATGTGGCCGTCCAGGATAATATTCTCTCCGGTGTCGTAAATCGTTACACCCGAAAAACCAGAACTAATGATTAAATTATCCTGCCCATCCCCGCCATCCAAGAACATATCTGCCGCAGCAGATGTTAGAAGAAACTCATCGTTCTGGGATGTCCCAGTAATATTTTCGATTGAATTCAACTTGATCTTATTGCTCCCCGCAAGCACATACCCCACATCACCGGGCAACAACACCTCTTCACCGATATGCACGCTGATCGGGCCACCAAAAATCGAACTACCAAAGCCAGAGAAATCGGCTAGATCGATACCGTCGCCACCAAAGAAAGTATCATTGCCGGATGAGAAAATGAACGAGTCCCACCCCGCCCCACCGTAATCTGTGTCATTGCCGCTACCGTCCCAGATACCGTCGTTTCCTTCTCCGGCAACAATTACATCACCACCACCTCCGAGGTATATTGCAGCCTCATATTTTGCGTTATGATTTAAAATATAGGAAGAATCTATTACGTCTGCTGCATTAGAGCCATAAATTACTCGACCGTCATTATGATAGTAATCAGTAGAAGGGAGCCCTTGCGCCATTCCTAAAAGATAAAAAGCTGCTGAGACTAAAGATGCAGGATAATTAGTTGTTTCAGTGGTAATTTTCTCGATCTCATTGTTATAATTTTCTATTGTATATCTTACTGAAAGGTCGTTTTCATAATAGCCTCCTGATCCAGCATATTCCATAAGCACCTTTTTATGTATGGAATATGGATCAATCATATTTTGTAGTAGCACTTGTTCAATAGAAGTTGTGATGGGGTCTCCGGTAACAAAATCGAAATCCTCATTTCGAGGTTTTACGGCTAAGTTAAGTACATATGACTTGTCTTTGTCTGAATAAAACACAACATCATCAGACAATTGATAGGCTTGCGAATTGTAAATATATGTTCGCGACGTATAGTCATCCTCGCCTATTTTGGTTTGCACTTGACGAAAAGCGAATCTCAAATCTGTGTCAGTAACGCCATGTGCTTTCAAATCCGCCACAGTATAAAACTGGCCATAAGGGAGCCGTCCGAATACATCCCCACCTGTAAAAAGACTTTTCACAAGGCCATTTCTAGCTGCATATGCAAATTTTCCTGGCCCATCTGTAAAATACGTCGGGTCTAAATCAAGATCCATCTCTATCACTGGTTCAGGCAATATACTTGGTTGCAACCTGTCAGCATAAGCGGGGGGAACAATTTGCCCATAAAGAAAAAGATTTGTAATAGTCCGGTTAGTTATATCCGAGTATGTTACTGTTATTTTATCAGGCATAATCCATCCCGTAAGTTTAAGCTAATTCAGATGCCCCGTTATGAACCTAAACGGAGACGTAGTCATAGGCGGCTCATAATACTCCGAACTACGGGCGTCTTCTTCTGCTGTCTCTGCACAAGCGTCGATGATTGGGTATCCGCCTATATAAGGTTTAGGATCGCTAATCTTTGAGCGATAACTTATGCCAACTTGATAGCGTTCGTCAGAAACCAACAATCCGAATAATTTGTCCGTGCTTTGAAAACCCCAAGAAGATTCTTTAGGGTTTTGCCAAGCAAACAATACGCAACAGATTGGGTTCTGTTTATAGAAGTCCGGTACAGAATCGTATTGGATATAATTGAAACCATGAGCAGCTTGTTTCGCGATAATATTCGAAACAAATTTGTCCATCAGTTCTTGCGGACTACGCGTTTTACCGTCCTTCTTACAATAACCATTGTACTCCAACTTAAACGGATCCGCATTCCAGCTATAAGCAGCATAAACCAACAGCACAAGCGCCAGCGGCCGCCACCAGTTGGTGCGCTTTTTCACGACACTGCTTCGCTCGAATTTTTCCTGTGCCATCGGCTGGAAATCACCACGCTGAAATCACACATCCTGTATGACACGCAGACAGCGTAAACACAACCGGATATTGCCCCCCAAAAAAAACGCCCCTCAGCGCGCTTGTCCATCAATACACAACGACAAGAAGTTTCACAGTTGCTGGCTTTCAGGCTAGTTCTTTGAACATATAGAGGCCGTATTCGCCGCATCAATATTGGGCATGATTGTTTGAAGAACTCTATTTAATTCTGTTAGCTTGGATACGATCTTACGGCCATCACCTGACGCTGGGCTTCCATACATGCCTATCGTCAGAGACTTGCGGGGAGAGAAATGGACCC
>JBDHTV010000026.1:0-13764 GCA_039808825.1 Bdellovibrionales bacterium
TGCGCGCGCAGCCAAGCGTTGCGGAGCAACGCGCCCGGCGTTTGAGGGCAAGTTTTCCGAAAGACAAAGCAATCCGTCCTTCACAGATTGATTTGTCTTGAGGTGGCCCGTTGAGGGCCCGCGCGCTGATGCGCGCGCAGCCAAGCGTTGCGGAGCAACGCGCCCGGCGTTTGAGGGCTTTATCTAGAGACTATCCTTCCCATAGCGCAGCGCGCGCGGTGCGGCTTGCTCGGGCTTGCCGAAGAAAACAATGAAAGCGCAGAACAGCGCGCAGAACAGCGCAAAGACCATATTCCACGTCGCCATCGACAGACCGATGAAAGTCCAGCTTACCTCGTCGCAATGCGCCACGGGGCTCGCGAGCAATGCCTCGCGCAGGCCCGCCGCGTCCTGGGCGGTCTTCGGCTGAATGCTGCAGCCCGACGTGCCCATCCACCAATGCTGCTCGACCCCGGTATGGAAAAAAGCGATCCCGGCATCGGTGAACAGCAGAACGGTGCAGGCCAGCAGCAGTGCGCCGCGCCACAGGCGCAGCCGCGGCACGGCGAGCGCGAGCGCCGCGATGCAACCGCAGAGCAGATAAGGCACGCGCTGCCACAGACAGAGCACGCAGGGCTTGAAGCCGAAGCCATATTGCGCGATGAGCGCGAAGCCGAGCGCAAAGACAGAAATACCGAAGGCGAACCAGAGCCCCCCGCGCCAGGTCAGTAACGCCGCGTCGACGAAGGTGAGCATGCCTTGCATGCGGGCATGCTGGTGCTCAGGCAGCAGGGCGAACATCTTGCGGGCGTGTTGCATAACGCCGCTCTCCCATGATTTCACAACTTGATGCTTTTGCCTTCGTAGCGACGGCCGACGAAAGTCGGCAATTTGCTGGTGCCGTTGCTGCCGCTCCCGCCGGGGAACTGCTCGAGCTGATAGGACATATCGCTCTTGCTGCGCTGGCCCCAGAGGGCATCGGGGTTGAGGTGGTAGAAAATATCGGCGGCTGGCTCGGTACGCACCCAGTCGAGCACCTGCTTGCGGTGCACGATCTTCCATACGCCGGCGGGGCCGGCAGGGCGGCGCTCGTAACGGTCGAGATAACGCCCAGCCAGGAACAAGTCTTCGCGGCCCGTCGGCTTGTCGAGCCGGTTCTGCGCCACGAAATAGCTTTCGCCGAGCGCCTCGTCGCCGCGCACGTCGATGCGCATATTGCTGATCATGGTGTGCGAGGATTTGATCTGCTGCAGCACGGTCATGACCCAGTTGATGTAATCGGTCACCGTGCCCTGAAAGATGCCGGGACCCATATCGAGCGTCGCGTCGGGATGATAGACCGAACGCAGGATATTTTCTTCGCCGCGATCGAGCGCGCGGCAATGCAGGAACAGGAGCTGTTCGATCTCGCGCTGATCGATGACGGCCTGCAGACGCGGCGGCAGCTTCGCGCCGCTGGTCGCGCCGGAAAATTGCGCGGCGAGGCTCGGGCGCGGCAGGGCGACCAGCTTGGGCAGCGCCGGGCGCGGCATCGCGGGCTTCGCGGCCGGAGCCACGGTTTTGGCCGGTGCGGGCGTAGCCTTCTTCGGCGCCGCGGCTTTAACGGGCGCTGCCGGTTTTTTGGCAACCGGCGCGGCGGGCTTGGCCTTGGGCTTAACCACATTCTTCGCCGCTTGCGTTTTGGCCGGTGCGGTCTTGGTCTTCTTTGTGCTCGCCATCATCAATCCCACACATTCAGGGTTCTGACACATGCGACGCTGCGGAACAGACGCCGTCGAATGCAACAACAATTTGGGAGGTGCGTGCCGAAACCGCAATGACCCAAGCTGTCATTTTTTCGCTTGCCTGCTGCAGTCCTACCACGCGAATCAAGCTTTAGCCAATCTTTTCATGGCCTTATCGCACGAAGAGGCTGTCAGGCCAGGTAAATTTAGCTACCAAATATGGCAAGCCTGTGGAGCGTGGTGAGGGTATAAAATTGCGGAAAACGCCACTAATTAGTTGATTTATAATAAATTAGCGCGTTCTCCGCTTGGGGATAAATTTGTGATTCAGGCATCAACCAGCAGATCGTCCGGATTCTTGACCAGCCGGATCAATTCGCTCTTGAGCTTGCCGAGCGCCCGGTTTTCGAGCTGACGGACGCGCTCTTTGCTGACACCCATCTCCTGCCCGAGATCTTCGAGCGTGACGCCGTCGTCATCGAGCTTGCGGCGCAAAATGATCTGCCGTTCGCGTCCGTCGAGCGTCGCCATCGCCTGCCGCAACCATTGCTGGCGCTGGCGCTGGTCATGCTGGGTCATCACCAGCATCTCGGGCCCGGGCCGGTCATCGACGAGAAAATCCTGCGCTTCCTGCGTTTGCTCGCTATGCAGCGGCGCATTGAGCGAGCTGTCGCCGCCGCTAAGACGGCTATCCATCTGCGCGACATCCTTGACGCTGACGCGCAGCGTTTGCGCGATTGTCGCGCGCCCGCTTTCCGTCAGTTGCCCGTCGCTGCCCGCGAGCTTGCGGCGCAAGCGGCGCAGATTAAAGAACAATGCCTTTTGCGCCGCCGTCGTTCCGGTACGTACGATCGACCAGTTGCGCAGCACATAATCCTGGATTGCGGCGCGAATCCACCATGCGGCATAGGTCGAGAACCGGATGTCGCGTTCGGGGTCGAAGCGTTCGGCCGCCTGCAGCAGGCCGATCTCGCCTTCCTGCATCAGATCGCCGAGCGGCAGACCATAATGCTTGTATTTATGGGCCGCCGCGACGACGAGGCGGCTATAAGCCCCGACCAGCTTGTGGAGCGCGCGTTCGTCGCGGTGATCGCGCCAGCGGCGCGCCAGGGCGAATTCCTCTTCGCGTTCGAGAATCGGCGTCCGCATCGCGTGCCGCATGAAAGCCAGATTGGCGCGCTGCGTGGCCGTATCGTCAAGGTGTGCCATGATCAACCTCGGGGTTGTGTCGGTGTAAGATGCAATTGATACGGAGGCAGTACGCATTTGGATCACAAAAAATCTTGTTGGCATTTGGGCGCGCGGCACGCAGACTGCGCCGATGCAGCAGCGATTTGTTTTTGTTGTAGTTTTTATCGGCCTGGCCTGCGCTGGCGTCGCACAAGCAGGCTGGTGGCCGTTTGGTGAGCAGGAGAAAATTCGGCCTGTGGCAACGGCGCTTACGCCGCAGCAACCGCCCGAAACCGCGCCCAAAAGCGGCGAGAGCCTGCTGCGGCAACCGGCCCCGGCCTATCGCTTTGCGCAGCAGACGGTGCCGGCGCAGACCAGTGTGCCCGCCGATTGGCGCGGCAAACCGGTGTTTCTCAATTTCTTTGCCAGCTGGTGCGTGCCCTGCCGCGCCGAGCATCCGGTGATTACGGAGCTGCGGCGCAAGACCAGTGCGCCGGTCATCGGCGTTGGTCACATGGATCGGGTCGAGGACACGCAAAAACTGCTCGCCGCGCATGGCAACCCTTATACGCTCGTGCTGGAAGATAAGTTCGGCAAGGGCGGCAAGGCGTGGGGCGTGCGCGGCGTGCCGGAAAGTTTTATCATTGACGCGCAAGGCATCGTGGTCTGGAACCATCGCGGCCCAGTGACTGAAGAAATCCTGCAAAAAGAGATTTTGCCGTTATTGCCCGCGGCGCAATAAGCCCTAGCGGCCGAGTAGGCGTGGCTGCGCGATAAAGAACCGCGCGTCATCGCGTTGCGGCTGATGTGCGAGCGCCGTGGCAATATCTTCCGGGCGCCGGAGTCGTGCCACAGATTGTGGGAGCATGCTGGTGTCGAGCGTAACGCCACCCACTTCGAGCGCCGCGCGTACGAACTTCACGCAATTACTATGGTAGGTGTGATACTGCGGCGGATTAGCCGCGGTCTCGGCGATGAATTGCTGCACGTCGGCAAACCGCGCCGGCGATAGCGCAAAGCCGCCATGTACGTCGGCGCGGCGGCCTGCGGCGTTGAGCACCATGCCGCTCACATAGCGCTTGACCGCGTCGGGCAGGGGACGGCCTTCTTCGTCGAACAGACGGTCATTCTGATTGGCGGGCTGCAGGAATTTGAGGTCGGGGCCGCGCTGATGCGCTGGCGAGCCAAAAGAGACGAAGCGGCTCTCATCGGCACGGTGCAGTCCGAGCATCGCAGTGCCGAAAGTGCTGGCCGTCGCGCGCGTCACTTCCTGCATGGTGGCGCAAAACATCCCCTGCACGCGCAGCCGCTGCGGCATGTCGATATGCACGGATAATAAATGTTTGGCGCTCATGCTGCGCTCTTGTTCCAAAACTTATTGTTAAAAATAGCAGTATTCTGTCGCCTTTATGACGGATAGGATGGGAACGGGTCAACGCGACCAATAGTTTCATCACTTGCTGAATGGATTAACCATGACCGAGGCCCCCGCCCCGCGCGAACAGATGGAGTTTGACGTCGTGATCGTCGGCGGCGGTCCCGCCGGGCTCGCCTGCGCCATCCGGCTCAAGCAATTGGCGCCGGAACGCTCGGTCTGCGTGCTCGAAAAAGGCGCCGAGATCGGCGCGCATCTGGTATCAGGCGCGGTGCTCGAGCCGCGCGCGCTTGACGAGCTGTTGCCCGATTGGCGGCAACAGGGCGCGCCGGTCACGGTCGCGGTCACGGATGACCGCTTTGTTTTTCTGACCGCGCGTCATGCCGTCCCGTTGCCCACGCCGCCGGGGATGCAGAACCACGGCAATTACATCATCAGCCTGAGCCAGTTTGCCCGCTGGCTGGCGCAACAGGCTGAGGCGCTTGGCGTCGAGATTTATCCCGGCTTCGCCGCCGCCGAGATTCTGTATGATGCAACGGGCCGCGTTTGCGGCGTCGCGACCGGCGATCACGGCATCGGCAAGGATGGCCAGCCGACCGCACATTTCACGCGCGGCATGGAATTGCGCGCCCGACAGACGGTCTTTGCCGAAGGCTGCCGCGGCTCCTTGACCAAGCAGCTCTTCGCGCGCTTCGCGCTCGATCAGGATTGCCAACCGCAAACCTATGGCCTCGGCATCAAGGAAGTGTGGGAGATCGAGCCCGCCAAGCACCGCCCCGGCCATGTCATGCACAGCATCGGCTGGCCGCTCGACGCTGGCACCTATGGTGGCAGCTGGCTCTATCATTGGGAGAATAATTGCGTTTCCATCGGCTTCGTCATCGGGCTCGATTATCGCAACCCGTATTTGTCGCCGTTCGAGGAATTCCAGCGTTTCAAGCAGCATCCCGCCATCCGTCCGCTGCTTGAAGGCGGGCGGCGCGTCGCCTATGCCGCGCGCGCCTTGAACGAAGGCGGATTCCAGTCCATTCCGCGCCTGACCTTTCCCGGCGGCCTGCTGATCGGTGATGCCGCGGGCTTTCTCAACGTCGCAAAGATCAAGGGCAACCATACCGCGATGAAATCCGGCATGGTGGCGGCGGAAGCCCTGGCAAAACATCTGACAGCGGCTGACGCCGCGCCGGAAGTGACGGCTTATCCGCAACAGCTGCGGCAGTCCTGGCTGTGGGCGGAGTTGCACAGTGTGCGCAATATCCGCCCGGCCTTTCGCTACGGCTTATGGCCCGCGCTGGCCTATAATGCCTTTGATCAGCTCGTCATGCGCGGCAAGGTGCCGTGGACGCTCGCGCATCATGGCCGCGACAACGAACAGCTGGTGCCTGCCGCATCGGCACGGAAACGGGTTTATCCGAAGCCGGACGGCGTCATCAGTTTCGATCGCCTGTCCTCGGTGTTCCTCTCCGGCACCAATCATGAAGAAAACCAGCCGTCGCATCTGCGGCTCGCCGATCCCGCCGTGGCGATCAAGGTGAATTACACGCAATATGCATCGCCGGAAACGCGCTATTGTCCGGCCGGCGTGTATGAAATTGTCGAGCAGAACGGCGCGCCGCAATTCGTCGTCAACGCGCAAAACTGCGTCCATTGCAAAAGCTGCGATATCAAGGATCCGACGCAGAACATCACCTGGGTCACGCCGGAGGGCGGCGGCGGGCCCGGCTATCAGATTACGTGAGGGCTGGGGGCTTGTGGCGCTGCATTGCACCGCCAAATCGCCACAATGCCCGGCAAATCTGCGGACAATGTAATCGGAAAAGGGAAATGATCATGCCGTCGCAACCGTCTTGCCGCCTGCCTGCTTTGCTGCTTGGGCTGGCACTGCTCGGCACCAGCAATCTGGCCCAGGCCGCGACCGCGATCGGAGCGCAGGATTTTCTCGACCGTTTTTTCGGCGTCAATCTTCATCTCGATAATTGCTGCAATGGCCGTTATGCCGATACCGACCAGGTGATCGGCGAACTCAAATATATTGGCGCGGCGCGACTGCGCGACTGGGCCAACGCGCATCCCGGCAGTTTCGAGAAGTGGCAGCAGGTCTATCGCGCCACCGGCGCACCGTTTCATGCCTCCATTCCCGTCGCCTCGCCCAAGCATCAGCGCATCGCGCTCGATGTGATCAAGGATTGGCTGCAACGCGACCCGAAAATGATCGCCGTGATCGAAGGCGGTAACGAAGAAGATATTCCTTTTGCCAAGAAAATGGGCGCGACGCTCGACGACACCGCTGAATTACAGCATGAGGTCTATGAGACCGGGCGCGCCGCGGGGACCAAGGTAGCGCAGATGAGCGTCGGTGCGGGCTGGAAGGCGCCGTTCTATGAAGGTAATTATAAAAATTTCGGCAAGCCGCCCGCCGATCTCGGCAATGCGCATGTCTATATGATGCCGGGGCAGTGGCCGAGCATGGCGTTGGGCCGCGTCGGCAAGCTCGCGGCCTGGTCGGTCGATGACAAGCCGGTCGATGTCACCGAATTCGGCACCTACCGCACGCCCGGGCTCGATGAGGATTTGATCGCCGGTTACATGCATCTCGCGCCCTTTGCGTCCTATCTGCTGGGGCAGGCCGGGCTCTCGGTCTATGCCCTGCATGACGACGGCTCGAACGCGCTCGGCTTCTATAATGTCAAAGGCGAGAAGCGGCCGCATGCCGATTACTGGCACGCGACGACGCGCCTGCTCGCCGACCCGAAGGGCCGCAACCTCGCCCCGCGCGCTGTGCCGGTGACGCTGACGGGCATCACGACGGCGGGCAAGGGCACGTTGGGCGTCAAAGCTGCGCCGCTGATCAAGGCCGATGGCTCGCTGTGGGTCGCGGTGTTCGATGAGGAGAAAGCCGATGCGCCGGACGGCGCGGCGACGGTCGATTTCGGCGCTGCTTATCCCGTGTTGCAGGTCTTCGATGCGCGCACCGGCAAGGAAACCGATCGCGCGACAGACGCGCAAAGCATCGCGCTGACGCTGCCGCCCAACCATGTCTTTCTGGTGCGCGCCGCGGCCAAGCCGCTGCATGTGAAGAAAGACAACAGCAAAGCCGACTAAGCCGCGTAGCGAAACCAGGTGGCATTCGCCCGCATCGCCGGTCGCAACTTGCAGGGCGCGAAATGGCCCATGAAATGCCAGTTGAGCGTATGCGGCGCGAGCGCCTTGCACACGGCTTCGGTCGCCGCCGCGCCGGCGATGGAATCGAAATCGATGGACCAGATGCCGTCAGCGCCCGCGTCGCACCGTGTCACCACCACCTGCGTCGCGGTGACGGCCTGCTGGAGTGCGTCGCTGAATTGCGCGGGGTCGCGTGGTGTGGCAAGCGCCATGCCGATGCTGCGGCCGCGCGGCGGCTGGGCAGGCGCGCGCTGCAGCATAATAAAGCGTGTGTGGTTGCGTTTGTTGTCGGCGACGTTTTCGGCGAGGCACGCCATCCCGTAAAGTTTGCCGGCCTGCTGGGAAGCAAGCGCGACGACCGTTGGGTCTGGCGTCGCCGCCAGCTCTTGCACCGCGCCCGCCGTATCTTCATGCGGTATGGGCGCAATCTGTTGCTGCTGCAAAAACTTGCCGCATTGCGCGAGTGCCACCGGATGGCTGCGCGCCGTTTTGACGCGCTCCAGCACCGTACCGGGATTGGCCCAGGCATAAAAGCGGATCACCTGACAATGTTCGCGTGTTGCATAGAACCGATAGGCGGGCAGTAAGTCGCGCACGGCGGGCACCACGCCAGCGATGCGGTTTTCGAGCGCCGTCATCGCGCCATCGATACGGCCATCGGCGAGCGCGGCGAACATCGTCTCGACTGTGTGGTAGGGCACATGGGCCGCGTCGGGCACGACGCTGGTGCAGGCCATCGCCGAGAAAGAACCCGGCACGCCCTGATAGCCGATTTTCAAATCCCGCTGCGCCATGATAAAAGACCTCGCATGAATGAGGAGCCACGAATCCGCATGAGAACGGCGCAGAAGTCAATTCGCTTTGTTGGTCAAACCGTGGCGCTGCTGCTGGGGCTCGCTGCTTGCGTGAATGCGCCGGAAACGGAAATTTCCTACCAAAAACGTGATTACGCCGCGCTGCCCGGTTGGGGGACCGATGATTTACATGGGCTCGGCACGGCCTGGCGCGCGTCCTGTGCGGCCAAACCCGCGGCGGAATGGCAAGCCTTCTGCGCCGGACTGCCGGCGGATGACGGAGCGCTGCGGGCCTATATCGAACAAAACCTGACGCCGTGGCAGCTGCAAACACCGTCCGGCGACACCGGTCTTTTCACCGGCTATTACGCGCCGGAATTGCGCGCCAGTCTGACGCAGCAAGGACCGTATCAGACGCCGGTCTATGGCTTACCGGCCGATCTCGCGATTGCCGATCTCGGCACCTTCAAGCCGGAGCTGCGCGGCCAGCAGATCACGGGCCGTGTCGAACGCGGCCGCTTCGTACCCTATCCGGACCGTGGCACGATTGACCGGCAGGGCGTGCCCGCGCCGGTGCTGGTCTGGGCTGCTGATCCGCTCGATGTCTTCTTTCTGCAGATACAGGGCTCGGGCCGTGCCGCCCTGCCAAATGGCACGGTGCTCGACCTCGGCTATGCCGGGCAAAATGGCCGCCCTTATGTCGCGATCGGCAAGCTGCTCAAGAACCAGGGGGCTTTTCCGGACGGTGTGGTGACGATGCCGCGCATCCGCGCCTGGCTCAGGGAGCATCCGGCTGAACAAACCCGCATTCTGCATGGCAACCCGTCTTATGTCTTTTTTCGCCGTTTGCCCGGCCCGGCCCAGGGTGCGGCTGGCATCGTGCTGACGCCGGAGCGCAGTCTGGCTGTCGATACGCATTTCACCGCGCTGGGTTCGCCCTTGTGGCTGTCCTGCGCGCATCCCGACGGTAACGGCACGTTGCAACGCCTGCTGCTCGCGCAGGATACCGGCGGCGCGATCCGTGGCCCCATCCGTGGCGATGTCTATTGGGGCTATGGCGGTGCGGCGGCGGCGCGCGCCGGGGTCATGCAGAGCCAGGGCCAACTCTATCTGTTGTGGCCCAACGGCTTGACGCCGGAGCCGGTGCGGTGACGCGGCGGTCCGGCGACGACACGACCAGACCGCCGAATGGTTGGGATGATTTCAAACGCGCGGTACGGCCGTTGCGGCGAGTAAAGACCGGCCCGGAACCGCCGCCAGCAGCGGACCATCCGCCGCGCCAGACTCCGCGCCAGCTGATGCGGCCCGCGCCCGCGGCGCAACCGCCCAAAATTACCGTGAACCTGTTGCCGGAGCCGTCGGTTGACGACCCGCAGCTGTTGCAGCACTTGCGTCAGGGGAAGGTGCGGATCGAAGCGCGGCTGGACCTGCATCACCATACCGAATCAGCTGCCTATCAGGCGGTGATGGCCTTTTTGAATAAAGCGCAACAACAACGCTGGCGAATATTACTGATTATTACAGGGCAGGGGGCGGTCTTGCAGCAGGCCCTGCCGCGTTGGTTGCGGGAAAGCCAGCAAAAACAGGTCATTCGCTGGTGCGCACCCGCCGCCAGCCGCCACGGCGGCGCTGGCGCTTATTACATTGTCTTGCGCCGGTCATAAAATATAATGAAGTAGAAATAAGATATTTATACTACGTGTATATTGTATGATACATTAGATTTACTATATGAAAAGTAAGTCACACCCCATTCCTGCCATCATCGCGCCCGGCTCTATTTTTAATGTTTTCTGGCTTGACTGACTCAGCCTGTGACTTTAGCGCCAAAATACCCAAAATATGCAACGCCGAAAATAACCATAAAACTGTGGATAACTGTTAAAAAATTAACCAAAATAGAAATATTATCTATCATTATCAGTATGATAATTTTATGCTTATTAATACTGGTGATGAAATTTATGGTGATATTAACACATAACGTCAAATTTGCGGTTGACAGTTAAACCTTGCTTCATCATCTTCGCCCAAAGTCTTGACTGAGTAGTCAGCAGAACGAAAGCCATTGCCCTCTAACCAGGACGCGTCGCTTGAAGTTATTTTCTGATTTACGCCTGAACAATGCCCAGATGTCGGAGCAGTTCACGGCGCTGATTTTGGCCGGGGTTGCCGCCGTTGTGATCGGTGGCGTTGCCCATATGAGTGCGCACCGCCATCAGCTCGTCCGCAGCGTTCCGGCCGCGCAGAACTACGCCAATAACTATGTCAACAGCCAGCCGATCGTGCGGTCGGTCAAAGAAGCTGCGCCCGCTGAAGTCGTGGCCACGGCGCAGGTCGCGCCGGTTCAGCCGCAGCGGCCGGCGCCGTCGCTGTTCATGACTTCGGGTGATTTACCGCCTTTGGTGCTGGCGCCCGTCGCCGCACCCGTGTTGGCGGATGCCGCAGCCATGCTGGAGCAGGCCGTGCCGCCCAAGCCGGAGCATATCGTCCGCACGGCGGAAATCACGCGCAACAACGCGCTCAATAATCTGCTTGTCGCGGAAGCCGATCTGGAGAATGCCGAAGTGACGGCGATCACCAAGGCCTTGGCGCTCGTCTATAAGGGCCGGTATCCGCGCGGCTTGGAAGTCAGCATGCGCTTTACGCGCCTCGGCGATGACGAAACGTTCGACGGTCTGACCTTCCAGCCGGAACCGACGGTTGAAGTACAGGTCAATCGTCTCGCCGACGGCAGCTATAAAGCTGAAAAACTGATTACCCCGCTGGAACGGCAGCGTAATGCCGTCGAGGGCACGATCAAGACCTCGCTGATCGAAGCCGGTATCGCCCAAGGCGTGCCGCGTAACGTCATGTCGGCGATGGTCCGCGCTTTCTCGCATGAGGTTGACTTTCAGCGCGATCTGCATCCTGGCGACAAGTTCCGCGTGCTCTATGATCAAGCCCACGCCAAGAACGGCCAGCCCGTCGGCGAAGCCACGATCATTTATGCCGCGATTGAAACGAGCGAAGCCAAGAAGGCCATCTTCCGCGTCATTTACAATGATGGCACCACGGAATATTTCAACGACATCGGTGAAAGCGTCCGCCGCGGCCTGATGCGCACGCCGATTGACGGCGCGCATGTTTCGTCGAGCTACGGCATGCGCCGCCACCCGATTTTGGGCTATAGCAAGTTCCACCAGGGCGTCGATTTCTCGGCCCCGACCGGTACGCCGGTGCTGGCCGCCGGCGACGGCGTCGTCGAAGAAGTCGGGTTCCGTAGCGGCTATGGCCGTTTCGTCCTGCTCCGTCACCGTAACGGGCTGGAAACCGCCTATGCCCATATGAGCCGCTTCGCGCGCGGCATCAATCCCGGCGACCATGTCAGCCAGGGCGATGTCATCGCCTTTGTCGGTGCTTCGGGCCGTGCGACAGGACCGCATCTGCATTTCGAAGTGCGCGTCAACAGCCAGCCGGTCAACCCGCTCACTGTCAATATGCAGGCAGGCAGCAAGCTGGCGGGGCGCAGCCTGGCCCAGTTCAAGGCGGGCAAGGTCGCGATCGAGGCCGAATTCCGCCGCCGGGCGCTGACGGTCAAGGACGTCAAGCCCGCGGTCAAGCTCGCTGCGGCGCCGCGCGACAAGGCCGAATAACTTTCACGTAGGAGCGCACGCATGAAGCGAGACATGGTCCTTTTTCTCGCCATGCTCGTTGCCGTTTCATGTGTTCTGCCGGTCAAGGTCGGGGCGGAAGACCTTGCAGCAGGCAAGACCGCAGCGAAAGCGGCGCCGAAGATTGACCCAGCCTATGTCGGTCTGTGGCAATATCCCGGTCATACCGTCTGGATCGAGATCAAGGCTGACGGCAGCGCCACGCAATGCCGCATCGATAAGGGCGATGCCAATATTTATCGCGCCACCGGCAAGGTCACGGGCGATAAGATCGTCTGGAATACGCTGTGGGGTACGGATCGCATCAAGGCGCTGCCCGGTGCCATCGTGCTGCAGGGCAAATACGGCACGTTCCATTACGTCACGGCGCTCGACGCCGAGGACGAGTCCTGCAAGGACGGGGCGCCGAACTGAAGCGCCCTATTCCAGTACCGCGAGCGCCGAGGCCATCAAAGTGCTGAAGCCGTTGTTGCGCGCATCGCGCCGCGCTGCGAGCCGTCCCGGCGCCGCTTTGCCATCGCGGTTGTCGCCGCGCACCGCAATCCGGAAATAGACGATGATAAACAGCCGGACGGCGGCCGTGAGGTTGGAGCCGTTCTTGCGTCCCGCGATGATGACGCACATCTCGCCGACGCTTTTGCCTTCGCGTGCGGCAATTTCCTCGAATGCTTCCCACATCGCGTTCTCAAGGCGGATCGACGTGCGCTTGCCGTCAAGCCGGATATTCCGGCTCTGAAAAGTCGTGCCATGCGGTTGTTCGGCGGGAGAGGTCATGATCGCAAAAGCTCACGCAAGAATGATAGGCAGGTTCTCATTGAAAATGAGCAGACACCATATGCTGCGCAGGATGACCGCTCTGACGATGAAGGCAGCGGGAAACAGCGATGCACATGATGGCCATATATCCTTCGTTTAAAAAATCGCCCCTTCGTACCATGCCTACAGCTAATTGTATATTAGAAAAGCACTGCTTCACTCCATGATTGCAGATGCTTGAGCAGGGTTTAGGCGGCGAGTGCCAGCCGGCGATAACCGAGCGCTTCGGCGACATGCGGCTGCTGCACCGGCCCGCCGCCCGCGAGATCGGCGAGCGTGCGCGCCACGCGCAAAACGCGATGATAGCCGCGCGCCGTCAGTTTCATCTGCTCCGCGGCGTGGTTGAGCAGGGACCGGCCCGCGGCGTCGGGTGCAGCCACCGCTTCGAGCAGGGCGCCTTCGGCCTCGGCATTGGTGCGCAGTGGTGCGCCGTCGGCATGATGCTTGCCCGCATAGCGCGCCGTCTGAATGGCTCGGGCCGCGGCGACGCGCGCCGCGACATCGGCCGAGCTTTCGCGCGGCGGCGGCAGGCCCAGATCCTGGACGCTGACCGCGCCGACATCGATATGGCAGTCGAAACGGTCGAGCAGGGGGCCTGAGATCCGGCTTTGATAATCCTGGCCACAGCGCGGTGCGCGGCCGCAACCAAGCGCCGGATCGTCCATATGGCCGCAGCGGCACGGGTTCATCGCCGCGACGAGCTGAAACCGTGCCGGATAGGTCAAATGATGGTTGGCGCGCGCCACCACGGCACGGCCCGATTCAATCGGCTGGCGCAGCGCCTCGAGCGTCGGGCGTGGAAATTCCGGCAATTCGTCCAGAAACAGCACGCCGTGATGGGCGAGCGAGATCTCGCCCGGCTTGGCGCGCAACCCGCCGCCGATCAACGCGGGTTGGGTCGCGGAGTGATGCGGATCGCGGAACGGCCGCCGCTGCAAAAGCTTGCCGTCATGCAGCAGCCCCGCGAGCGAATGGATCATCGACACCTCGAGCGCCTCGGCGGGGCTGAGCGGCGGCAGGATGCCGGGCAGCCGCGCCGCGAGCATGCTCTTGCCCGAGCCGGGCGGTCCGATCATGAGCAGGTTATGCCCGCC
>JBDHTV010000027.1:0-13630 GCA_039808825.1 Bdellovibrionales bacterium
ATTGGTGCGGTCGAGAAGACTCGAACTTCCACGAGATTTCTCCCACAGCGACCTCAACGCTGCGCGTCTACCAGTTCCGCCACGACCGCACGAAACACCGGGACAGAACAGGCTGCCCCAATGGAGGTATTCAAGGGCGATAGCCATACCAGATAGTGGGGGCCAACGGCAAGCACCGTTTGCAGCATACCGAACGGCATAAAAGCCGCAGCAGAATCATTGCCTTGACGCCAGTCTCCGGTAGATTATGCTTATGGTTAATTTAATCATCTCAATCACTTCTTAACCATAACGCGCCTAATTTCAGAAACTGGGATAGCTGTGGCTGCCTGTGCCCCGGCCATGCCGAAGGAGTCGAGCTGTGGCAGACGAAAAACCGGCCGATGCGGCCAAGGATGAAGAAGGCGCCAAAGCTGCGGAAGGCGGCGCCGAGGGGGCTGCGGAAGGCGAGGGCGCCAAGCCGAAGCGCAATAAAAAGAAACTGATCATCATTATTGCGGCGGTGACCTTGCTGCTGCTGGGCGGCGGTGGAGCCGGGCTGTATTTCACCGGTATGATTGGCGGTCACAAAACCGAAGGTAAGGCGGGCGAAGAAGAGAAGAAGGACGATAAGGAGCATAAGGCCTATTTTTATGATTTAGGCGATATGATCGTTAATCTGTCGGGTGATGGCCGCCGGCCGAGTATGCTCAAGGTCAAGATCACGCTTGAGCTGGAAGACGAGAAAGACAAGGCGCAGATGGATCAGGTCAAGCCGCGTATTCTCGACAGCTTCCAGGTTTACCTGCGTGAATTGCGGGTCGAGGATTTGAAAGGGTCGGCGGGCATTTACCGCCTGCGCGAGGAATTGCTGTTGCGGGTCGCCGAGGCGGCACATCCTGCCAAGGTGCGCGATGTGCTGATTACCGAAATGTTGGTGCAGTAGGAACCAAAATGGCCGATGAACCGGAGCTGAGCGAAGAGGAAAAAATGGCCGCCGAATGGGCGGCGATGGCGGAAGAGCCTGCGCCCGCTCCGGCCGCTGGCGACGCGGCGGCGCCTGCGGGCGAAGAAGATGACGAGGCGGGCGGCGCCACGCGCGTGCTGAGCCAGAACGAGATCGACAGCCTGCTCGGCTTCGATAGCGGCGCAGGTCAGCAGGAAAATTCCGGCATCATGGCGCTGATCAACAGCGCGCTGGTCAATTATGAACGTCTGCCGATGCTCGAAGTGGTCTTCGACCGCCTCGTGCGCATGATGTCCACCAGTTTACGCAATTTTACGTCCGACAATGTCGAGGTCAGCCTCGACCAGATCACGAGCGTGCGCTTCGGCGATTATCTGAACTCCATTCCGCTCCCCGCGATGCTGGCGGTGTTCAAGGCGGAGGAATGGGACAATTCGGCGCTGATGATGATCGACAGCGCCATGATTTATTCCATCGTCGATGTGCTGTTGGGCGGCCGTCGTGGCACCGCCGCCATGCGCGTCGAAGGGCGGCCCTATACCACGATCGAGCGGAATCTCGTCGAACGGCTGGTGCGCGTCGTGCTGGCCGATGTCAGCAGCGCGTTTGACCCGCTCTCGCCCGTTACGTTCCGTTTCGACCGTTTGGAGACGAACCCGCGTTTCGCCACCATCGCGCGCCCGGCTAACGCCGCCGTGCTCGCCAAGCTGCGCATCGATATGGAAGACCGCGGCGGCAAGATCGAGCTGGTCATTCCCTATGCGACGCTCGAACCGATCCGCGATCTGCTGCTGCAGATGTTCATGGGCGAAAAATTCGGCCGCGACTCGATCTGGGAAACGCACTTGGGCACCGAGCTGCTCGCGACCGACATGGCGATGAACGCCGTGCTCGACGAGGTGAGCCTGCCGCTCGGCGATGTCATGAACTGGCAGGTCGGCTCGCAGATCTTGCTGAACGTGAAGCCGGAAGACATGGTCGAGCTGCGCGCGGGCGAAATTCCACTGTTCCGCGGCAAGATGGGCAGGCGCAACGACAATATCGCCGTTTGCATCGAACAGAGCAGCATCAAGCTGCGGCCGAAGCCCGAAGGCGCCGGCGGGTGAGCGGGAGCGGGGCGCAACAGTGCTGATGGATATACTCAAACTGCTGCTGGATCTGGCCGTCATCGGCCTGCTTGGCGCTGGAGTCTATTATGCGTTGCGGCTTGAGAAGCAGCTCAGGATTCTGCGCACCAGCCAGAGCGAGATGGCGCATTACATGACCGAGTTCGCGCGCAATATCGACCGCGCCGAGCAGGGCATCAAGGCGCTCAAATCGACCGCGCGCGCGTCGGGCGACGATCTCGAGCAACTCGTCGAACGCAGCAAACAACTTTATGACGAGCTGAAATTCGTCACCGACCATGCCGACAGCCTGGTCGAGAAAATCACGCGTCTCGGCGCCCAGCAGCTGGCGCAGAGCCGCCCCGTGGAGGCGCCGCGTCCCGTCGAGCGGCCGGTGCTGAGGGCCGTGCCCGACAATGCGCTGCCCGAAAAAGCCGTGGTTGGTGGCGAGCTGCGCACCCGGGCTGAGCGCGAGCTGATGCAGGCGCTGCAAGCCAGTCAGCCGGAGTCCGAGCCATGACACGGCGCAGCTGGCATCCGCGTTATTTTATCGCGAGTTTTATCGCGCTGGCGCTCGTGGTCATGGGCATCCGGCTTGAAAATCTGGCCGATAGTCTGTTTTATGGCCAGCCGGTCAAAACCATTCCCGCCGCGACCGCGGAAGACGAGCCGTCTAAACCCGCCGAAACGCCGGCGGAAAAACCCGCGGCGAAAGAGCAAGAGAAGGCCGGCGGCAAGGCAGCTGATAAGGCGGACAAGGGTGAAGCGAAGACCGAAACCAAGCCCGCTGAAACCGCGCATGTCGCGCCGCCGCCCGAAGATTTAAGCGAAGGCGAGATGGAGGTGCTGAAGCAGTTGGCCAAGCGCCGCGCGTTGCTCGACCAGCGCGAGCAGGAAATCATCCAGAAAAGCGCCATTTTACAGGCCGCCGAACTGCGCGTGGATCAAAAAGTGAAGGATATGGAGAAGCTGCGCACCCAGCTGCAGGGCATGCTGGGTCAACTCAGCGAGGAAGAGCAGACGCAGATCGATAATCTCGTCAAGATGTACGAGATCATGAAACCGAAGGAAGCGGCGCGGATCATGCAGACCATTGATATGCCGGTCCTGCTGCGCGTGATGAAGCAGATGAAACCGGCCAAAAGCGCGCCGGTCCTGGCCGAGATGGAGGCCGCCAAGGCCAAGGAAATCACCATGAGCCTCGCCGCCCAGCACGCCTTGCCGGATACCAGGGTGCTGAACAACCCCAAAATCCCTAACAGTTCGTTGCCGATCCCGCCTGCGCCGTCACCGCCGGGGAAGTAAGCATTTCTTCAGCATATTGCGCGACACTGTCCGCTCATTCTGTCCGCTGCTGTCCAGACCGTTTCTGCCTCTGATCATCAAGTAGCCTAAGAAAATCCAAGGAGTAAGACCATGGCCGTTGATATGAACATGAACATCCTGATCGTGGATGATTACAAAACCATGCTCCGTATCATCAGCAACCTGCTCAAGCAGCTGGGCTTCAAGAATATCGAAGAAGCGACCGACGGCAGCGAAGCGCTGCGCAAACTGCGCGAGGGCCATTTCGGGCTGGTGATTTCCGACTGGAATATGGCGCCGATGACCGGGCTGCAGCTGCTCAAGGAAGTGCGCGCCGATGCCAAGCTCAAGCCGTTGCCGTTCATCATGGTCACGGCGGAAAGCAAGACCGAAAACGTCGTCGAGGCCAAGACCGCCGGCGTCAGCAATTACATCGTCAAGCCCTTCAACGCCGAGACGCTCAAGACCAAGCTCGTCTCCGTTCTGGGTCAATTCTGAGAGGCGGCATGGTCAAACTCACGCCTCCCGCGCACCAGACCGGGTTACAGCAGCAGATTGGCGCGGCGCTCGCCGAGGCGCGCGAGCCGTTGAGCCGCGATCAGGTCAGCGAGATTATTCGTCAGGTCATGGGCAGTGTCGAAGGCGACATCGCGGCGACCGATGCCAAATTTTACCGCGAGATCGAGGCGCTGGCGCGCTATATCCGCACCGCCAAGCTAGAAATTGCCGCGATCCGTCCCAAGGACATCACCAGCGAGCATATCCCGACCGCGACCGATCAACTCGATGCCGTCGTCGGCTCGACCGAAGAAGCGACCAACAAGATCATGGACGAATGCGACGTGATCAGCGCCATCGCGGGCGGCTTGCCGCCCGAACAAGGCGAGAAGCTGACCGCGTCCGTGACGCGCATTTTCGAAGCCTGCAATTTCCAGGATTTGACCGGTCAGCGCATCACCAAGGTCGTGGGCGCGCTCAAACATATCGAGCAGAAGATCGCGAGCCTGATGGTGGCGCTCGGCGAGGAAATCGGCGCACCGCCGCCGGTGCCGGAGGAAAGCGATCCGGAGAAAAAGCTGCTCAACGGACCGCAGATGCCGGGGCAGGGCGTGAGCCAGGACGATATCGATCGCCTCTTTGATTAAGGCGGCTTTTCGCGTACACTGAAGCTGCATGCCTGTCGCGGCCGCGGCGGGTCCCGTTCTCTGGCGTTTTCGTCCATGACCCGTTTGCCCGTTTATACCCGCCATGCCGTGCTGTTCGGCAGCCTGCTGCTCTTCGCTTTGCCCGTGTTTGCCGCCGATGCGCCGGACGTGACGATTCGCGCCGGGGCGCATGAAGGCTATGAGCGCATCGCCTTCGACTGGCCGCGCACTATCGGTTATCGCATCGAACGCCAGGGCGATCAGCTCACGGTGACGTTCGACACGGCAGCACATTTTGCCGACCGGGCCCTGCGCGGCGGCAAGTTACGCCGTCTGGCTACGGCAATGCCCGTTGCGCCGACGGGGCTGCGCTATAGCCTGCGCATCGCGCCGAACGCCGTCGTCAAGGATTTCCGCAATCGTAATGCCGTTGTCCTCGATATCAGCGGCCCGTTACCGGCCGCGCCGCTGCCGTCCGGCGTGGCGGCGGCGCCGCTGGCCGCCGGAGCGGACAAGTCTGCCCCGGCGCTTGCCCCGCCTGCTTCGTTGCCGTCTGCCGCGTTGCCGCCTGTCGCGCTGATGCCCATTGCGGGGCCGGCCGCATTGGCTGGCGTGGCTGCCAAGACGCCCGATAATACTGCAACGAACAAGCCGGTGAGCGGCATGGAGCGGGCCACGCTGTTGCAGAACAGCCCGCCGCCGATGGGCGCGACGGAGCTGGCGGCGCCGGCACTGGGACAGCCGCCGCAGCTGCTGTTGCAGCTTAATCCCGGCGTGCCGATGGGCTTCGCTGCCTATGAACGCGGCGGTTACGGCTATCTGATTCTTGATCGCAAATTACCCGACCTCAAACAGGTGGTCGCCGGACAGAGCCCGCTGCTGCAGCTGCAGCAGCTCAATCTCGAGAATGCGACCGGCTGGCGCTTTGTCATGCCGTCGGGCGCTGATCTGCGCATAGACCGTAGCAGCAATACCTGGCTTGTCTATCTGGCCGGTGAAAAGCGGCAGGTGCCGATCACGCTCGGCCTGGTCGCGGAACCGAATTACGCGCTCGGCGCGCGCATGGTGCTGCCTGTCACCAATCCGCCGGAAGTTGTGCATTTCTTTGATCCGGTCATCGGCGACGAGCTTTCGGTCGTGCCGTTGCTCAATCCCGGCGACGCACTGACCTTGCCGCGCCGCTATGCCGATTTCACCGCGCTTGCTTCGGCGCAAGGGCTCGTGATCGCGCATGGCAGCGATAATCTGGCCGTGCGCAAAGTGCCGAACGGCATCGAAATCGGCGCGCCCGGCGGCTTGCGCCTGTCGCCGCCGCAGGATACCGGCATGGCGCCGCGCATGGGCGACGCCCGCAGCGGCAACAAGGCGATGCTGTTCGATTTCGCCACCTGGGGCGGCTTGCCTAACGAAAGCTTCAATCAGACACGGCAGCGCCTGTTGCAGAACATCGTCGACGTGCCGCCGGCCGAGCGCGACCGGGCACGCGTTGAGCTCGCGCGTTTTTACTTCGCACATGGCTTTGCCGCCGAGTCGCTGGCGCTGCTCAATTATATGCAGGAAAAATTGCCCGACCTGTTCGCCCGGCCCGAGTTCCGCGCGTTGCATGGCGCAGCCCAGATTCTCGCCAATAACCCGGCGGGCGGACTGCAGGATTTCGCCGCCGCCGATCTCAAGGAGGTCGCCGACCGCCCGCTGTGGGAAGCATTGGCGCAGGCGCAACTGCGCGACTATGCGGGCGCGGCGCCGAAATTCAACGCGACGATCGGCTTCATCGGCGATTTTCCCCCGGTTCTGTTCGACCGCTTCGCGCTGATGGCCCTTGAAACGCTGGTTGCGACCGACGACGCGGCGAAGGCTGATCAGTGGCTTGAGAACTGGCGCTTCACCAAGCAGCATGACGATTTTCTTGCTTCGCCCGCCGTCGCCTATATTCAGGGCGTCGTGCATTATGCGCTCAACAATCCCGAACAGGCGGTGAAGTCCTGGAAGCGCGCAGCCGCGAGCAGCGATCGCCTCTATCGCACGCGCGCCGAACTCGCGCTCGTCGATTATGATCTCAATAAGGGCAAGCTCACGCCCGCCGCCGCCGCGCAGCGGCTTGAAGGGCTGCGCTTCGCCTGGCGCGGCGATCCGCTGGAATGGGAAATCCTGCGCCGTCTCGGGCTCTATTATTTCCAGGCCAAGAAATACCGTGACGGCTTCGTCAATCTCGAACGGGCGCGCAAATTATATCCCGATCAGCCCGGCAATGCCGCGCTGGCGCAGAAGTTATCCGACACCTTCCACGACCTATACACCACCGACATGGGCGTGGCGATGACGCCGCTCGAGGCGCTCTCGCTCTATCAGGATTATCGCTATCTGGTGACCGATATCGCGGTGGCGCGGCCCATCATGCGTTCGCTGACCGAGCGGCTCGTCGCCATCGATCTGCTCGAGCAGGCCGAACAATTGCTACAGGACCTGCTGCAGGGCACAGTCGGGGAAGAACGTGGCCGTCTTGGTGCGCGTCTCGCTGGCATTTCGCTGCTCGACCGGCAACCGGCCAAGGCGCTCGCCGCGCTCGATAGCACGCAGATCGAAGGCCTGCCGCCCGAATTGCAGTCCGAACGGCTGCTGCTGCGCGCGCGCGCGCTGATCGAACAGGGGCGGGGCGATGCCGCCAAGACTCTGCTGGCCGGGCAGAAAGACGGTGCCGCGCAAATGTTGCTTGCCGATCTGGCCTGGCGCGCCGGGCAATGGACGGAAGCGGCGCAAGCCTTGCGTGGCGCCGTGGGCGACCCGCCCAAGGACGGCACGGCGCTGGCGCCGGAGCAGGCGCAGCTGGTCGTACGCACCGCGACGGCCTATGCGCTGGGGGCCAATCAGGCCGGGCTCGACGAGTTGAAGCATAATTTCGGCAAGGCGATGCAAGCGACGCCGCAGAACGAGCTCTTCACCGTCCTGACCGAAGAGCAGGATACGAGCTCGCTGCGCGATATGGCGGCGCGCATCAGCCAGAGCAACGATGCCGATATGTTCCAGAAATTCCTTGAGCGTTACCGCAATCCGCTGCCTGCGCCGGCGGAAGACAAACAGCCGCCCGCCGACAACAAAGCCGCGCCCGCCAAGCCCTGACGGGTCAGGCCGCGACGACGCGGTGTTCCTGTACGCCCAACCCGTCCCCGCCCATCCGCACCTGCGCGCCGACGGCAAGGTAGCGCGGCGGCTTCATGCCATGACCGACGCCGGCGGGCGTGCCGGTGGCGATGATGTCGCCGGGCTCCAGCGTCATGAAGTTGCTGCAATAGGCGACCAGATCATAAACGCCGACAATCATCTGCCCGGTATGGCCATCCTGCACCCGCGTGCCGTCAACCTCGGTCCACAGGCTGATGGCTTGCGGGTCCGGCACTTGCGCCGCGGGCAACAGCCACGGCCCGATGGGGCAAAAACGGGCGGCGCTTTTGCCTTTCGTATGTTGCTGGCCGCCGCGTTCGATCTGGAAAGCGCGTTCCGAAACATCGTTGAGCAGACAATAGCCCGCGATATGGCGCGGTGCGGCTTGGGCCGTGACATTCTGCGCCGTGGCGCCGATGATGACGCCGAGTTCAACTTCCCAATCGAGCTTGCTGCCGCCTTGCGGCATGATAATCGGGTCATGTGCGCCGCATAAGGCCGAGGTGGCTTTGAGGAAGACATTCGGTTCGGTCGTCGGCCGTGCGCCGGTTTCGGCCACATGGAGCTGATAATTGAGCGCAATGCCGATGACCTTGCCGATACCGCCAACGCAGGGGCCGAGCCGCTGCGGCGCGGCGACGCGCGGCAGATGGTTCAGCTCTCTGCCGAGTATGATCTGCAACGCGGCCGGGGCTAATGTCGCGCCCGCCCAGTCCCGGACCCACGGACGCGCGTCGTACAGCTGGCCGGCACCGTCAACAATACCGGGAATTTCCTGCCCAAAGGGGCCAAACCGCACCAGCCGCATAACGTTGCCTCAAGAAACAGCCAATAAATTGTGACATCTTAGGCCGGTGTGGTGCGTTTTTGCCATATTTTCCTGCCAAAGCATGCAGCTTAGGGAAAATTTTGCTCGACCGGACAGGTGCAGCCGACTAGGGTTCCTGTCGGCAGTTCTGTAGCAGCCGCCATTCGGGCGGCGGCAAGAATAAGATGCGGCAAGGGCACGGACAGAAACAGCGACCGGCACACGGCCTAAAGGGTATCCCTTGATCATCAGTTGTGGCGAAGCGCTTATTGATTTTCTCCCCGCCGGGTTCGGTACGGAACTCGGCTATGTTCCGCGTGCGGGCGGCGCGCCCTTCAATCTCGCCGTGGCGCTCGGGCGGCTCTCCGTCCATTGCGGCTATCTTGGGTGCATCTCGGAAGACCCGTTCGGCGACATGTTGGTCACCACGCTGCAGAACAACCATGTCTCGGACCAATATGTCGTGCGCCGTCCGGCCCCGACGACGCTCGCCTTCGTGAGCCTCGTGGCGTTCGGCAGTCCGGAATTTGCCTTCTTCAACAATGCGGCAGCGGATTTGCAGTTGTTGCCGGAAGATCTGCCGCTGCAATTCTCCGACGATGTCTGCGCGTTGAGCTTCGGGTCTTATGCGCTGGCGGCGGAGCCGGTCGGCAGCACGCTGCTGGCGCTGATGCAGCGCGAAGCGGGCAAGCGCTTCATCGTGCTGGACCCGAACGTCCGGTTGCATGTCCAGCCCGACCGCGCCGCTTATCGTGCGCGCATCGAGGCCGCGGTGCGCTGCGCCGATCTCGTCAAATGCAGCCGGCGCGATATTGCGGCGCTTTACCCGGATCAGCCCTATGAAACCGTCGCGGCGCACTGGCTTGGCCTCGGCGCCAAGCTCGTCATCGTCACGCTCAAGGAGCAGGGCGCAGCCCTGTTCCGCGCCGATGGGCTCAAACTGAGCGATCCGGGTATGAGCGTCACGGTGGTAGACGCCATTGGCGCGGGCGATAGTTTTCTCGCCGCGCTACTGGCCTTGCTGCAGCGGCAAAACGCCATGCGGGCGGACGCCTTGCTGCAACTGAGTGCGGCGACGCTGCAGGAAGCGCTGCATTATGCCAACCGCGCGGCGGCGATTGCCTGCAGCCGTTCCGGCGGCACCGACCCGCCCGCCTTGCTCGATCTCGTCGGTTAACGTTTGGCCGGTGTCCGGCAGGGCGGCGGATAGACGAAAATTTTTGCCGCATTTTGCTGCCGTCTCCCCTATAAATTGCGCCTGAGGGGAAAGAGGATATGGTTCGTAATATTGTGCTCGCGATTGCCCTGTTTCTGGGCATCGCCGTTCTGACGTGGTATCTGGCCGATACGGCCGAGGCGCCACCGCCGCCCCGACCTGTCGCCGCCGCTGCAACAGCGCAGGCCAGCCCGATCATGCTCAGCCCCGCCGGGGATTTTCTGCCGCGCCGCAGCCTGCCGCCGGTGACGCTGCGCACCGAACTAAAAAGCGTGACGCTGCGCTATTATCATGTCCAGGACCCGGCCTTGCTGCGGCGGCTCTATCGTGGCCAGACACAGGAGACGCTCAGCGAAATCGCCTTGATCCGGCTGCTCAGCGATAGCGAGACGCCGCTGGCGACCGTGCATGCCGCGCCGAAAAACGGCGTGCTCGCGATCGATTGGCAGAATCCGCTGCCGCTCGGCGTCCAGCCTGGGCTCTATGTCGTGACGGCGGCCAAAGACCTGGGCGGCGCGGCCGTCGCGGCAAGTTGGTTCTTTCGCACCGACCTGCTGGCGACGGCGGTCGAAGACCGCGAAGCCTGGCATGTCTTCAGTCAGAATCTCGTGACCGGCCAACCGGTCGCCAATGTCGCCATACGATGGCTCGGCATCGGGCCGCATCCGCTGCTTGAGGAAGGACGCAGCGATGCCGAGGGCAAGCTGACCCGCGCCAAAGAACGCTTCCCGGCCAATGACGTGCCGCAATTGCTGGAGGCGCGCGATCCGCAAGGCAATACCGCTTTCGTGCCGTTGCGGGCCGTGCGGCTGCCGCCCGACGACACGGCGGCAGCGGAGACCTTCCTGTTTACCGATCGCCAGCATTATCGCGCCGGGCAGCGCGTGCAACTCTGGACGGTTGGGCTCGGCGATAAGCCGGAAGATATCAAGCTGACGCTGATCCGGCCCGATGGCCTGGTGCTCGATGAGAAGCCGCTTGCCAGTCTGCAGGGGCATGTCGGTGCGCAGCATTTTGTCCTGCCCGCGCCGGCGCGCGCTGGCGATTGGGTGGTTGCGGCGGTTGGCAGCGACGGCGTGCGGCACGAGGTGCGGTTCGCGGTCGGCGAGCCGGCCGTACCCCAATGGCAGAGCCGCTTGAAGCTGCTGGCGCGCGACGGCCACAAACTTACACTCGGCGCGACCATGCTTGATCCGGCGGGAAGGGCGCTGCCGGACCAGGCGGTCAAGCTGCGGTTGGTCTGGCGCGGCGAGCGCCGTCTGGCAGACATCGCGCCGGAGTTTGCTTTCGGCGGCTATGACGCGTCGGAAATGCCTGAACAGGATATCGCGGGCTTCGTCACCGGCAACGGCAGCACGACATTGAACGTGACGCTGCCACCACCACCCGTCTTGTCTTATCCGGTTCAGGCCCAGCTGCGTCTGGTCGCCGCCGACGGCAGCCACGGCGAGGCGCAGGGGCTGAATGTCGCTTTCGCGACCGAGCCGTGGGCGCTCGGCATCAAGGCGCAATTCGCGGCCGAGCAGTTGCGCGGCGCGGCGAATGCCGAATTTCGTGTCGGTCTGTTCCGCATCGGCGCGCCGGAAGCAAAGATTCCTGAACTGCGTTATGAGCTGGTCACCGAGCGCCGCAGCTACCGTTTCTTCCTCGTGGACGGCGTGTGGGATTCCAAGAGCGACGTCGCGACGGCGCCGGTGCGTTCCGGCCAAATCACGCTCGACGAGAAGGGGCAGGCCACGGTCGCCATGCCGGTCCAGCGCGGCCAATATCGTTTTGAAGTCTTCACCCCGGATCATCAATTGCAGAGCAGCTGGCGTTTCGCGGTCGAACCGGCGACGCCGTCGCCGCCTTCGCGCGATTTGGCGGTCAGCGTCCAGCGCGATAGCGAAGGTCTGCGCGCAGGTGTGCCGGCCACGGCTGGTCCCAGCCTCCTGCTCGCGCTCGATCAAACGCTGCGTCAGAGCATACTGCGCGCTCCGGCTGCGTCTGCCATGCAAACCCTGAGCGCCCCGCTGGCGCGCGGCGGCTATGTCATCGGTGTGACGCCCGTCGCTGAAAATACCGGCCTCTGGCAGATCGCACGCGGTTTGAGCTGGGTCGGACCGCAGAATCTGGCCGACGCAACCAACGCGCATATGGCTGTGCCGCCGCAGAGCCGCGCCGGGGATAATGCGACGGTCAGCCTGACGCTGCCGTCCGCGCCGCCGGAGCGCAAACGTTATGTCCAGCTGGTGGTGCGCTCCGCCAATGGCGCGGCACCGTTATTGCAACCGCGCGCTCAGCCGCGCGCGCTGCAAGCCAATTTGATCGCCAACATCCCTGCCGAATGGCCGGCTCAGGCCTTGCCCTTGCCGCCGGATCAAACGCTCGCCGATGCCGACAGCACCGTGAGCGCCGTGACGGCTGTGCCCGAGCAGGGCGTCTTGACCGTCAATATGCCACTGCCGCGCCAAGCCGGGGCGGCAACATTGCACCTGCTGGTCTGGGACGGCGCCCAAATCGGCGAGCAAATCCTGCCGCTGACGCTCGCCGCGGCGTCCGCGGCGGCGAATGGACCAAGTACGCCCGAAGCCACCCCTGGTACCTTGCCGCCGGGCGGGCAATGGGTTTGCCAGCCACCGCTCAAGGATGGGCAGAGCCTGACGCTCAATTTGCCGCATGCCGGACGCGCGCCGCTGCTGACTTTGGCGCCCTTGCCCTTGCCTGACATGCCGGCCTTGCTGACCCAGCTTTATGCGGGCGAGAGCGCGCGCAGCGACGTGCTGGCGCGGAGCCTGCTGGCGCTCGATGCCTATGGCGAGCTGCTGGCCGCGCGCGGCGTGACGCCGGGGCAATTGCTGGCCTGGCAGACGCGGCTGGTGCGGACGTTGCTGGCACGTCAGCAGGGTGATGGCGGCTTCGCACTTTATGCCGACGGTACCGGCAGCGACCTGACCTCCTCGGCCTTCGTGTTGCGGGCCTGGCCCAAATTTCCGGTGGCGCTGCAGGTTCCGGCGCGTGAACGCGATCTGCTCGATTTTCTGCAGCATCGGCTCGATGTCGCCTGGGGCGCGGAGACGGAACTATTCGCGCGTAGCGATGCGTTCTACGCGCTCGGCGACCGCAACGCGATTGATCCCGCGTCCTTGCGCTACTTTGTCGAAAAATACGGCAACGCTATCCGTCACGGGGTTTTCGAAGCCGAACTCGCCGTCGCCTTGCAATCGATCGGCGACAAGGAACAAAGCCGTGTCTTTGCCGACCGGGCGCTGGCACAGTTGCCGTCCTTGCGCGGCGCGCAGTCGCAGACGGCGCTGCAGGTGCTGGAGGTGCTGGTCAGTCACGATCTCGTTGCCGCGGCCGATGCGGTCGGCAAACTGCCTGCGTTGCAGCAGCAGCAGCCCGCTTCGTCGACGCTTGCCGCCGTGACGGGGGCCCTGCTGTGGCCGGAACTCGCCCGGCGGCTGCCCGGTTGGCAGGCGCAGCTGGGCGGACAGAATATCGCGCGGAGCGGCATCGCCGCTTTTGCCTATGACGCGAAGACAATGGCGAAACTCACCGCACATGGTGCGGCTCCCGTCAGTATTTGCGCCGACTATGGTAATGGCGCGCCTTCCGGAACTTTGGCACCGGCAACGCTGGCGGCACAGCCGGTGCGTCTCGTCCAAGCGCTCTATACGCCGAACGGCCAGCCGCTCAAGGGTGCGCGTCTGATGAAGGGCAATCAATATGTGGTGGTTGTCAGCGCGACCGATGTCACGGCTGGCCCGGCCGAGCTGGTGCTGCCGTTGCCCCCGGGGCTGGCGTTACGCGCCGTGTTGCCCGGCGGGAATGTCGTCGGACAATATAGCTGGCTCAAGCAGGTGGACAATGTTGTCAGCAACCAGCCCGTGGCGCAGGGCTGGCTGCTGACCCTGGAGCGGCCGCTGCCCGGCCCGGTTCGTGTCGCTTTCGTTGTTGCGGCGA
>JBDHTV010000028.1:0-13372 GCA_039808825.1 Bdellovibrionales bacterium
ACCACCATGCGCGATGAGGCTAAATCGCTCGCGCGCTATTACGCGACACAGGGTTAACGATGAATTCGATGCTCCGTTTGGGCTGCCTGTCGGCTCTGATCGTTTCGCTTGCGGCGTGCCATACGCTCGGGCTGTCCAATGATGACGTCAAGAAGCCGGACGATAAAAGCAAACGCGTCGCGGTGATGGCGAATGACGACAAGATCAAAGCCGATGCCGGTGTGTCTGGCGACTGGATCAAGCTGCCGAACGCCGAGAAGAATGCGGATTGGCCGCAAGCCGGGCGTAATGCGCAAAACGCGCCGGGGCATCCGCAGCTTGGTGCCCATATTGCGCGGGCCTGGCGGTCCGGGATCGGCGACGGTTCGGGTGGCGGCTTGCGGTTGCTGGCGCGGCCGGTCGTGGCAGGCGGTGTCGTTTATGCCATGGACGCCAGCGGCCATGTCGCGGCGTTTGACCTGGCAAGCGGCGACCGCAAATGGCGCGTGAGCACCCAGGCCGAGGATTCGGAAGCTGATGAGGCCATCGGGGGCGGTATCACGTTTGACCAAGGCAAGATTTTTGCCGCGACCGGCCATGCCGAGGTCGTAGCCTTGCAGGCTGTGGACGGCAAGGTCTTGTGGCGGCGCAAGCTGACGAACCCGGTTCGTTCTGCGCCGACGGTGGCGGAGGGGCGCGTTTTCGTTGTGACGATTGGCAACACCACAAGCGCATTGAGCGCGAAGGATGGCGCGGTGTTGTGGTCGCAGGGCGGCATGGCCGAAACGGCGGCATTGATGGGCTCCGCCAGCGCATCGGTCGCCGATGACACGGTCGCGGTGGCTTACAGTTCCGGCGAGTTGTTCGCATTGCGGACGCAGAACGGCAAGGTGGCCTGGGGCGACGTGCTGGTGTCGCCGATGCAGGTTGGTGCGCTGCCCCAGATGGCCGATATTCGCGGCGCGCCGGTTATCGATCGCGGCGGCATTTTCGCGATAGGCCATAGCGGGCGCATGGCGGCGTTGATCATTCGTAGCGGCGAGCGCGCCTGGGAACTCGATGTCGGCGGCAGCAATCCGCCGCTGGTTGAGGGTAATACCGTATATCTGCTGGCCAACGACCAGAAGCTGCTCGCGGTGCGCCGCGACAACGGTAAGATCATCTGGGTACAAGATCTGCCGAAGCTCAAGGATCCGGAGGACAAGGAATCCGGCGCCGTGGTTTGGAGTGGGCCGGTGCTGGCCGGCGGCAGACTCTTCCTGGTCAATTCGCAGGAACAGTTGGCGGAATATGACGCGCTGACCGGCAAGCCGATGACGACGCATGAATTGCCGGGGCCGTCCTTCATCGCGCCGGTCGTGGCGAATGGCACCTTGCTGGTCGTGACGGAAGACGGCGATCTGGTAGCGTTCCGATGACCGTCAAAGCCAAGCCGAAGCAGGGTTTTGCCGTCGCGATCATCGGCCGCCCCAATGTCGGCAAATCCACCTTGTTCAATCGGCTGGCGGGCAAAAAACTGGCGCTGATTGATGATACGCCGGGGGTGACGCGCGACTGGCGCGGCGCCCCGGGACGGCTCGACGATCTGGCTTTCGAGCTACTCGACACTGCGGGCTATGAAGAAGGCGATCCGGCCACTATCTCCGCGCGCATGTGGCAGCAGAGCATTCATGCGCTCGAGCGGGCCGATGTGGCGCTGTTCATGGTCGATGGGCGCGACGGCGTGCTGCCTGACGACAAGCTGCTGGCGCGGCTGCTGCATAAGGCGGGCAAGGAAATCATCCTGCTCGTGAACAAATGCGATAACCCGAAGCCGCCGCCAGCTTACACCGAGAGCTTCAGCCTCAATTGCGGCGACCCGATCATGTTCTCGGCCGCGCACGGCATCGGTCTCGACATGGTTTATGAGCGGCTGCGCGCGCTGGCGCCCGAGAGTGCGATCATCAAGCCGGAGGCCGAAGAGCAGGAGGATGAGGAAAATCCCAACCTGCACCTTGCGATTGTCGGACGGCCCAATGCGGGAAAATCGACGCTCGCGAATGCCCTGATCGGTGAAGAACGCATGCTGACTGGGCCGGAGCCGGGGCTGACGCGCGACGCCATCCATATCAACTGGGATTACAACGGCAAGCCAATCCGGCTCGTCGATACGGCAGGGATGCGCAAGCGCGCCCGCGTCGAGGATAAGCTCGAGAAAATGAGCGTGCAAGAAACGCTGCGGGCGATCCGGCTTGCGCATGTCGTCATTCTCGTGGTCGATGCGACGCAGGCGCTCGAGAAGCAGGATCTGCTCATTGCCGAACATGTGGCGGAGGAGGGACGCGCGCTCATTCTCGCCATCAACAAATGGGACCTGATCACCGACAAGGCCGGCTATCTCAAACAGACGCAGCATCGGCTGTCGCATGTTCTGGCCCAGGTTTCCGGCATCGCGATGGTGCCGATCTCCGCGACGCGCAAGACGGGGCTCAAGGAGCTGATGCAGGCCGTGATGAAGGCGCATACGGTCTGGAACAAGCGCATCAGCACGGCGGCGCTGAACCGCTGGCTCCTGCATCTGGTCGAGAACCATCCGCCGCCGCTGGTCAGCGGGCGTCGCGTCAAGCTGCGCTACATGACCCAGCTCAAGGGGCGGCCGCCGACCTTCGCGCTGTGGGGCAACAAGCTCGATGATCTGCCGGATTCCTACCTGCGTTATCTCACCAATCATTTGCGTGAGGAGTTCGGTTTCCAGGGCGTGCCTATTCGCTGGCAGCGCAAAGCGGGCGAAAATCCTTTCGATAAGAAGAAAGATTAAGCGTACGGCCACCGGTTGTTGAAAGTAAAATCGCGCCTTAAACTGCCCATGTTCACGCGGCATAGGCGGGCGCATAACCGATGACGAAACCGAAGCAAGCTTCCTGGCCTATCGCCTGGGGCTTTCGGCTCGCCGCTCTGGCCCTTGCCGGGTGCGCAACGCCGCAAGCGCTCAATCCGTACAAGCCGCAGCCTGTTGCCGTTGTCATGGATGCCGATACCGGCCGTGACGATGCCTGGACGATATTCGGGGCGATGCGCCGTAATCAGCCGGCGGCAATCATCGCATCCTATGGCAATACCAATCTCGGCAACACGGAGCGTAACACGCTCGATATCATCGCGCTGGCAAGTACGGTGCGCCCCGACCATGCCGCTGTGCCGGTCTGGCGTGGGGCACGTGAACCTTCGCCCGGCACGCCCGCGAGCAGCTTGCAGGAAATCGCCACGCGCGATCGCAACAACGGTAATGGCCTTGTCAATGTGACACTGCCGTCGAGCGGCCTGTCGGTGCGCAATAATGCGCAGCCCTGGGCAACGCAGATGGCCGCCACTATCAAGCAAAAAGGCAGCGTCGATTTTGTCGCGCTCGGGCCGATGACAGATCTCGCTCAGCTTATCGACGCGTTTGGCACTGCGAAAGATGGCACGCCCAATATCCGGCGTTATGTGCATCGCGTCGTCGCCATGGGGGGCAGCATCGATCCCAGCCTGCCGACCGATTTCAATTTCCAGGCCGATCCGCGCGCGGCGCAGAAGGTCATCACGACCTTTGGCCGCGACCTGACGCTGGTACCCTATGACCTGACGCGGCAACTGGCTTTGTCGCAGGATGAAGTGCTGCAGCTGCGTGCTAAAGACAAAGCGGGGGAGGCGACGCTCGCCATCATGCGGGCGCAGGCTGCCTGGCCCAGCAACAAGACGCATCAGGTTTTGCTGCATGACCCGGCGACGCTGCTTTCACTGAACAATCTGATCGGCAGCAGACCGCAGGCGGTGCGCGTGCTGCAGGACGAACCGCCTGCGGGTACAAATGGCGCCAAGCCGGGCAAATTGCTGCTCGACCCGCAAGGCACCACCGTCAATATCGCCGACATCCCGCCCGCGCAGATCACGGCGGCGCGTGACCGGCTGGTGCGCGATTTCCTTCAGCTTACCCCCGCGCAATAACCGTTAGTGATTGCAGAGCAGCGTGATGCCGCTGCCTGGACTGTTCAGGCCCGTGCCAACAACGGTTGGGCAATAATTTCCATTGCTGTCCGGCGCGCCGATGCTCCAGGCGGCGGTATAGCTGTCAGGGGTGGCCGCAGTCTGCTGCACCCAGAGTGCTTGCCGCGTCGCGGGCTGGTAAGCGATGGCGTATTCGCCCGCAGCGACGCCATTGCTGGCACGCGGCACGGCGGCCGACGTCAGCAGAGTGAAGCTGTTGTTGGCCTGCACCGAAACAAGGTGGCCATTGAGCTTGAAGCCGTTCGGGGCTTTCGCGAAGACGTTCTGGATCGGGTAGGTCGCAATTGGTTGGCCGGTCAACAGGCTGTAGGCATAGATCGTGGTTGCGCCGTTGCCGGTGAACTGGAAATAGATAATCTTGTTCTTCTCGTCGATGGTTGGCGCGACGCCGAGCGCATCGCCGAGCGCTATCGTGCCGGGTTTCGCGGCTGGCGTGCCATCGCCCGGCCAATCGGTATTGAGGGTCAGGCTGTCACCGTTATCCCATAGTGAAACCAGCCGGTCCTGGGCCACATCGCCCGCCAATTGCGGGACATGCAGCAGAATCATATTTCTGCCCGCGCTGTCGCCGGTCACGTCGGGCCGCACAATCACGGGGCTGCAGCCGCTCGCGCCGCGGTAATTGAACACCGGGCCGTTGACGAGCATTTTATTGGCCGTGTCCATCCGCGCGGTGAAAAGATAACCGTTGCCGGAGGTGCTATTCGCGGCCACGGCATAAAGCGCGCTGCCGCCGGCCGATGATGGCGAGGCGAGCGAAACCGTTTCATTATTCAAACCCGTGATCGCAAGACTGGCACCCATTTTGCTCCAGGTCGAGAGCTTGACGAGGGTGAAGCCGCCCTTGCTTTGCGAAACGACCGCATAGTCATTATCCTCGGCGGAAATGCCGAGCCCGTTTACCAGCTGGGTGATGCCGAAATTATCGCCATACTGGCTGTTGAGCGGCACCAGCGGATTGGCGACGGCGTTGACCGCGAGGTTGCCGGTCGCACCGTCATAAAGTGCTTCGTTGTTGCCATCGCCGGCGATAATGAGGCCGTTCGGAAGAATATAGGGCACTTCGCCGATCGAGTAGCTCTTGCGCTTCATGCTGATGTCATAAGGGTTCGTCAGTCCCGGCGCGCCGCTGCCCCAAATGGGCTCCAGTGTTGCGGCATTCAGCAGCTTGAGCGTGCCCTGCATATTCGGGTCAGCCGCCGTGTCCATCATATAGAGGCAAGCCAGCACGTTGCCGTTGCCGGAGCAGCCCTGCGCCTTGAGCGTACCGAGACTGTTATTGTTCACGACCCTCGTGAGGGTAGCGACCAACGGTTGAGCCATCACACCGGTTGATCCCGGTGTGCAGTGAAACATCGGGCAACCGACGCGCGGGGTGATGACAATCTCGGCGCGGACGGTGGAGGGCAGGCTGACGGCGCCCAACAAAGCGGCGAAGATTGCGGCGTGTGCGACGATAGGCTTATGGCTCTGCGACATGACAGTTTCTCCGCTTGGACGCCGTGCATGGCATTCCGATGATCGGAAACTGCGTGTACGGCGCTATGGCCGTTAGGCAGGAGGAGAAAACTGCGCTGCTTGGTTAATAACCATTAATCAGCAGATTACGCAGTGTCTTCATCTCTTCCAGCGCGCGGCCCGTACCCAGAGCAACGCACGAGAGCGGATCTTCCGCCGCCATGACCGGCAATCCGGTGGCATGGCGCAAAACAAGGTCAAGATTGCGTAACAGCGCGCCGCCGCCGGTCAGGACGATGCCTTTATCCACGATATCGGCGGCCAGTTCGGGCGGCGTATTTTCCAGCGCGGTTTTGACCGCTTCCATGATCTGGCTGACCGGTTCTGCCAGGCTTTCCGCAATCTGGCGCTCGGAAATGACGATTTCCTTCGGCACGCCGTTGGTCAGGTCGCGGCCCTTAATCTGGACCTGGCGGCCTTCGCCGTCTTCCGGCGGGCAGGCGCAGCCGATTTCCTTCTTGATGCGTTCGGCAGAGCTCTCGCCGATCAGCAGGTTATGATAGCGGCGGATATAATTCTGGATGGCTTCATCCATCTTGTCGCCGCCGACGCGGACCGAGCGGGCATAGACAATGCCGCCGAGCGAGAGCACGGCGACTTCGGTCGTGCCGCCGCCGATATCCACGACCATCGAGCCGGTCGGTTCGGTCACGGGCAGTCCCGCGCCGATGGCGGCGGCCATCGGCTCTTCGATCAGGAACACGCTGCGCGCGCCGGCATTTTCCGCGGCGCCCTGAATGGCGCGGCGTTCGACCGGCGTGGAACCCGACGGAACGCAGATGATGATCTGCGGGTTGGCGAAGCTGCGCCGATTATGCACCTTGCGGATGAAATGCTTGATCATCTCTTCGGCGACCTCGAAATCGGCGATGACACCGTCGCGCAGCGGGCGAATCGCCCGAATATTGGCGGGTGTGCGGCCCAGCATCATTTTGGCTTCGTCGCCGACTTCCAGCACCTGCTTTTTGCCGCGCACTTCGGTAATCGCCACGACGGAGGGCTCGTTCAGCACAATCCCACGCCCCTTGACGTAAACGAGGGTGTTGGCGGTGCCGAGGTCGATGCCCATATCCACCGAGAGCAGGCCCATGAGATTTCCGAACATGCGAACTTCCTAAGAAACTGAGAAATAAAGGAGAGGCGGGCGCGTTGGCGCACCGTTGAATCCGATTGCAATGCATCTTAGCCGATGTTCGGTTTAAGGCCAATTAACTTTAATTTTTGATGGCTTGTGCATGCTCTGCGGGCGGGAAGTGCGGTTGATCGTCGCTTGATGGACAAAAAATGCGGCGAAATGAAAAATCTACTTGCTTCCCATAGGCTTGAAGGACTAATCATCCCCAGTCCGGCGTGCCGGGCACCTTGGGGCAATCCAAAGAATCGGCAGACCTTTAGCGTGGGCTGGCTTTGCGGGGCGCTCCTCAAGCCGCGATGAGCGGCTTTTGAGCCGACTGGCTTAACCACTATCTGTCTACTTGAGGAGATGACGATGAATGTACGTCCTCTTCCAATTAGGGATAGCAATGGTCGATCTGGCCGGGGGGCAGCCCCTGTGAGCGCTACGCCACGCATTTCCCAATTGGATTCTGCGCCACCCGTATGTCCGGGCACCATCCAGCCCGATCATTTCATTACCGACGAGTTCGGCAACCGCTATGCGGGCCGCCATCTCATCATCGACTTGTATGATGTGGTGCCTGAAGTGTTGTCCGATCTTGAGCTGATCCGCGAAACCCTGACCGACGCGGCTGCCAAAGCGGGTGCGACACTGCTCAATATCGACCTGCACCATTTCCAGCCCAACGGCGGCGTTTCCGGCGTGGCGGTGCTGGCGGAATCCCACATCAGCATCCATACCTGGCCCGAGCACGGCTATGCCGCGATCGACGCCTTCATGTGCGGCGAGGCCCGTCCGGAACGTGCGATCGGCGTGCTCCGTGCGGCTTTCAGCCCCGGTAGCGTGCAGGTCAGCGAACTGCGGCGCGGCATGATGGTCATGGAAGGCTGAAGCTGATGCAAAGCTTCACCGAGACGATGTTCGACGGCCATACGCAAACTTTGGCCGTCGAAGAGATCATCTATCAGCAGCGCGGCGTCGAGCAGGACATACTCGTGTTCCGCAACCCGCGCTATGGCCGCGTCATGGCACTCGAGGGGATCGTTCAGGTCACCGAAGAAGATGAGTTCATCTATCACGAGATGATGGCGCATCTGCCGATCTTCGGGCACGGTGCGGTCAAGGATGTGCTGATTATCGGCGGCGGCGACGGCGGTACCTTGCGCCATGTGCTGATGCATCCGAATGTGCAACGCGCGGTGATGGTCGAGATTGAGCCCGACGTCATCACACTCGCCAAGCAATATTTCCCACGCATTTGCGGCGATGCTTTCGCGGACAAGCGAACGCAACTCATCATCGGCGACGGTTGCGCGTATGTGCGCGACACGGCGGAAAAATTTGACGTGATCATCATCGACGCGACCGATCCGGTTGGTCCGGGCAAGGTGCTTTATACGCCGGAATTCTATGCCGACTGTAAACGCTGCCTGAAACCGGGCGGCGTGCTGCGCACTCATGCGGGCATGGCGACCGAGCAGAACGGGCCGTTACACGAAACGGCAGAGCATCTACGCAAGATCTTCACGACGGCGCAGTTTTCGCTGGCAACCATTCCGACCTATATGCCGGGGCCGATGGTGTTCGGGCTGTCCAGCAACAATCAGGCGCTGTTCACGGTGCCGGAGACGATGCTGGCCGAACGGCTCCGGGCGAGCGGTATCCGCTGCCGTTATTACACCACGGCTTTGCATCATGCGTGCGCGGCCTTGCCGCAATATGTGCTGGATATTCTTGGTTAGGTTGCGGCATCTCTGCCGGATGCGTTTGTCTGTCTGCATAACCTTGCTGAAAGGAACGAAGGCCCATGATTTTTTTCAAGACCGAAGTCAGGCCATCCGGGATTGAAGGCAAAGGGATTTATGCGCTTGAGAACATTCCGCGCGGCGCCTTGCTGGGCGACCTGACCTATAACGCGGAACCGGTGACGGAGGAGGCCTATCAGCAGGCGCAGCGCGAAGGCGACTTCCATATGATCAAATGCGCTTTTCGTGTCGCTGGCGCTTATTACTTGTTCACGACGCCGCCGCGGCTCAGCGAAGGACTGCTCGACAACGAAGATTACCTCAACCACAGCGCTACGCCGAGCATCCTTTATCATTGCGGGCTGCTTTTTGCCTTGCGCGACATCGCGCCGGGCGAGGAGCTGACGATTGATTATAAATATATTCTGGCGCCGCAGGATGTCTGTTCTTTTCCGGACAAAAAGTCCGGTGCTTATGTGACGGGGGCGGAAGGCAACAAAGGATTGATCGATTCGACGCGCGAATTGCTGGCCTTGCTGACAAGCGTTGCGGCGTAATATGCGTGTGGCTGCTGAAAATATCCTGATGGTGTTTGCGCTCGGCGCGGAAGCACAGGGTTTGTTCGAGCCTTTCGCGCCGCTCTATTGCGGGGTCGGCAAAGTCAACGCCGCCTATCATCTGACGCTGGCACTGCAGCACTACAAGGCGCATCACGGCACCGCGCCGAAGCTGGTGCTTAATCTGGGTAGCGCCGGTTCCGGGCATTTCCTGCGCGGTACGGTCGTCAATTGCACACAATTCATCCAGCGCGATTTCGACGTAACGGCGCTGGGCTGCGCGCCATACAGCACGCCGTTTGACGATACGCCTCCGACGCTCACGAACGGGCAGCGTTATGCCGGATTGCCGGAAGGCATTTGTGGCAGCGGCGATCAATTTGTGACCGCGGCATCGGCGGCGCCGTGGAACGTCATCGATATGGAGGCTTTTGCTTTGGCCAAAGTCTGTCACCATGAGCAGGTGCCGTTTGCAGCATTCAAATACATTACGGATGGCGCGGATGGGCAAGCGGCGGTCGCGTGGCAGGATGGGCTCAAGCATACGGCGGCCACCTTGCTGCAAGCGGCGCAGAGCCATATTTTCGCCTGAGTTGCGACAAATCGCGCCTGTGACGGATTGCCTGCGGCATCTAGAGTTATTCCAATATTCACCGCGAGCATGATGAGGACCGTATGAGCGTAGCGCATGATTTTCTTCAGGAATTTCCCGAATATAAGGATGCCGTGCATCGGTTAAAAGGCAGCGATCAGCATTTCGTGAAGCTGTTCGAGGCGTATCAGGAGTGTAATGGCCAGTTGCATCGGATCGAGCAGGAGATTGAAACGCCGTCCGATGCGTTCGTCGAAGAGCTTAAGAAGAAGCGGCTGAACCTGAAAGACCAAATGCTGGCGGTCCTACGCAAGGCGGCCTAATCGAGCCGCACGGAAAATAAAACGGGCCACCTTTGAGGTGGCCCGTTTTGCTTTGTGTGGTCTGTTCTTAGTATGCGCCCTTGCGGAACAGCAGCACGGGCACGGTCTTGAACAGAATGGCGATATCGTGCCACAGCGACCAGTTGCGGACATACCAGCGGTCGAGCTGGACGCGGCGTTCATACGACACATCGTTGCGGCCGCTGACTTGCCATAAGCCGGTGATGCCCGGACGGACCGACTGGTAGAAGGTGGCGTCGCGGCCATAGCGCGCGATTTCCGGCATATTGACGGGGCGCGGGCCGACGAGGCTCATGTCGCCCTTCAGCACATTGATCAGCTGCGGCAATTCATCGACGCTGGTCTTGCGGATGAAGGCGCCGATCCTGGTGACGCGCGGGTCTTTCTTCAGCTTCTGGGTCTGGGCCCATTCGGCGGCGGCTTCTGCGTTGCTGGCCAAATGGTCTTCGAGCACCTTGCGCGAATTGACAATCATCGAGCGGAACTTCAGGCAACCGAAGACGCGGCCATCGACGCCGATGCGGCGATCCGAATAGAAGGCCGAGCCGCCGTCGCGCTTGACCATAAGGCCGACAACGATGAACAACGGCGACAAAGCCATCAGAGCACTGCCAGACACGACAATGTCGAACGCACGCTTCATGAAGCGCGGCAGGAACGATTCGAGGCGGTTGCAGCGCGTGAGCAGCATGACGTCGTGATTGAAGAAATATTGCGGCTCCATGCCGAGCACGGGCACGCCGCGCAACGGGGGGCACACGGCAAAGGGCACGTGCTCGCGCGTCAGGTTGGCGATGAAATCTTCGGCTTCTTCCATCTGCTCGCCGTCGAGCGCGATCAGGACATAGTCCGCGCCGTACCAGTTGCAGAGGCGGGTCCAGGAACCCTGCGCGTCTTCCAGATGCTCTTCGAAATCGGCGATTTGGCCGACGATGCGGTAGCCCAGGCGGGCTTCCGAAGCCAGCGCGGCCTTGGCGTCCTCAGCCGTCGCGCCGCCGCCGATGACGAGCGTGCGCACCTGCCACAGCTTCTTTTTCTGCAGATAGGAACGGACGATAGCGCGGAACGCGCAAATCAGGACGCCAGCAAGCAGCCAACTGCCGACGAGCAGCAGGCGGGAAGGGTCTTGACGGGTCGCGAGTTGCACAAAGCTGTCGAGCAGGATGCAGAAACCGGAGCCGGTGACGACCTGTTGCACTTCTGTCCAGAAAGGCAGGCGATTGCGATAATGACCGCGATGGGCGAACCACAACAACAGGCCAGCGCCGACAACGAGGAAGTTCACGGCATGGGCCGATTGTTCGACCGTGAGCAGGGCCGGGAATTCGCTGCCCATGATGTAACGGTTGAAGAACATCGCCGAAACCCAGGCGAGAATGAAGCTTGTGACCAGCGCAATCGCATCGCTACCGATGAACAGGCGCAGCGGCTTGCGGGTGTCCTGCAAGGTTTGCGGCGCGGCGAGCGGGGCAAGACGGAAGGAAGGCAGGGTATCGGCAGAGCGTTGCGCCTTCTTGGCGCGGTGTTCACTCAATTGCTCGATCTTGCGAATGGACTGGAGCGCCATATTATTCCTCGTTGAACAATTGTTGTTCTTGGTTCAATCACGCGAGAGAAACTGCACATTCTGGCTTTTCTGTCTTCCGGCAGTGCACTGCAAAATCGAGCGCGTCTCTCGGTAGACAATTAAGCATTTTGTAATAGTTTCGACCAGCGATTTATTACTTTCTTCCGTGGGGATATTATACTGCGTTGCACAAAAGTCAATAGTATCATAGTGTTAACATGATACCGGTTGTGAGCTATGGTTAACATGCTGCAATTGCACACAATTAACGCAAAGAAAGCATAGCCATTTCGTTTCCCGACAAGCTATACAGCGCACGCCCCTGACTGGGGGATGCTGAAAGCGAGTTTTCTTTTGCCTGCCTTGTTCAACAAACTGTTTCGCCTGGGGCTCAATCTCGGCCTGCGTGGCGGCTCGCTGCTCGCGAAGTTCGCGCTGATGATCTACATCACGCGCTATATTGGTCTGGAAGCCGTGGGCATTTTCGGGTTGTTGCAGGCAGCCAATGTCATCGGCACCAAAGTCATTGGCTATGGGCTTTATTTCGTGGCCAATCGCGACATGGTCGATATTGCGCCGCAAAAACAGGCGGCGATCATCCGCGACCAGCATATTTCGTATTTGTTCGGCTACGCCTTCGTCATCGTGGCGACGCTGCTGGCATGGCCTTTCGTGCCCGAGGGCTATCAAAGCTATACGCTCTATTCGGTGGCGCTGCTGATCGTGGCGCATCAGGTGCTTGAGTTGGGCAACAGCCTCATTGCCTTGCACAAGCCGCTCGCAACGAATTTCATCTTCGCCATCACCAATGGACTGTGGGCTTTGCCGCCCATCGGGCTTGGCTTCTTCCTGCCGGAATACCGGACGCTCGACGCAGTGCTGCAGTGGTGGTTGATCGGTGCGGGCGTCTCGCTGCTATTCGGCTGGTTCTTCCAACTCTATCTGCCGTTCGCGGCCGTGCTGCGGCAGCCGGTCAATTGGAGCTGGCTCAAGAAGGCGCTGTGGCGTGGCATGCCGCTCTTCGTCGCAATTCTGACGATGAACGGCAGCATGTATGTCGACCGTTATGTGATCTCATGGCTCACCAATCTTGAACTCGCGGGCGTATTCGTGATGTTCTGGTCGTTTGCCTATGCCGTGCAGGTGCTGATGCAGACCGGCGTGCTGGTCAATGAATATCCCAAGCTCATCGCGGACTATAAGCGCGGCGATGAAGCGGGCTATTGGCAACGCTTCCGGGCGCTGTCATGGCGCATGGCCTGGGCAGGCGGGATTTTCTGCGTCATCGCCGCGGTCGCCATCGGCCCCATCGTGCATTATGTCAACAAGCCGCTCGCCCTTGAACATATGTATCTGTTCTATACGATGTTGTTCGCGTTCTGGATCAAGTTCCAGGCCGATGTCAGCAATTACGCGCTTTATGCCCGGCATCAAGACAAGGCGCTCAGCTTTTCCTATTTCATGAATCTCGTCATCGCCAGTTTGAGCAACCTGCTGTTCGTCTGGCTTTGGGGTTTGACCGGGGCGGCGATTGCGCAGGTGGTGACGGCGATGCTGCTCACGGGGTTGCAAGGCTGGCTGTTATGGCGCAAGCGCCATGAGCGGGTTCAGCACGCTTCCGAAGACGACGTGGCCGACGCTTTAGCTTAGGCTCCCTCAAACGCCGGGCACAGGCTTCCGGCCTGCTTGGCTTCGCGCGCATAAGCGTTGATTAGTCTCCATACAAGTCGCGTAGCGCGGCCTGTTGCGCCGATACATTATAGGCCGCATTCAGCGTGGCGTTGATGGCTTCCAGTCCCGCGGGAACATTGCCCTGGGCAATCGCACCGATCATATCGGCCGCGGCCGATGCGTCGGCGGCGCCGGGACGGACGGGCAGCGCGTCGATGGCCGGAATGCTGCGGCAGACCAGCAGCAGGCCGAGCCG
>JBDHTV010000029.1:0-13346 GCA_039808825.1 Bdellovibrionales bacterium
GCCGCCGTCGCGCCGCTCGATTTCGTACGCGTCATCGCCGTGGCGCGCCTCCTGATGCCCGCATCGCATGTCCGGCTTTCGGCTGGGCGGGCACAGATGGACGACGCGCTGCAGGCGCTGTGCTTCTTCGCCGGCGCCAATTCGATTTTTCTTGGCGACAAGCTGCTGACGACGGGCAATCCCGATGTCGCGGCGGACAAGGCGCTGTTCGCGCAGCTCGGTGTGCAGGCGGCCTGATTTAGCCTGCGGCGGCTTTCGGCGCATAATGCGCGGCGGGCAAGTTCTGCTGCGTGTAGAGGCCGCGCTGGTTTTCCATCGGCTTAAAGCGGTCGGTGATGCCGAGCACAGTCTCCGCGCCGCCGAGATAGAGCACACCATCGGGTTGCATCACGTTGCCGACAGCCTCCAGCACCTTGGTCTTGGTCGGGGGGTCGAAATAGATCAGCACATTGCGCAGGAAGACGATATCGAAGCTGCCGACCGGGCCGAAATCGCCGAGCAGGTTAAGCTCGCGGAACTGTACCATATCGCGAATGCTCTGGTTGATCTGCCAGCGGTCGCCGTTCTGGGTGAAATATTTGACGAGCAGGGAGATGGGCAGGCCGCGCTGCACCTCGAACTGGCTATAGATGCCGCTGCGCGCACGTTCCACCATCTCCGACGACAGATCGGTGCCGAGGATTTCGATCTTCCAGCCCGCCAGCTTGGCGCTCATTTCAGCGAGCAGCATGGCGGTTGTATAGGCCTCCTGACCGCTCGATGAGGCAGCGGACCAAATGCGGATCTGGCGCTTGCTGGCCCGCGTTTCGAGCAGCTTGGGCAGGACGACCTGCTTGAACTGGTCGAAAGGTTTGGTGTCGCGGAAGAACGAGGATTCGTTGGTGGTCATCGCTTCGGTAACGTCGCGCAGCACGGTCTCGTCGCGCTTGGCGCGTAGTGCTGCGGCGAGCTCGTCAAGCCCTTTGAGGTTCCATTTGCGCGCGACGGGCATCAGCCGCGATTCGAGCAGATAGGCTTTATCCTTGGTCAGGACCAGGCCGGAGCGCTGCTTTAACGTCGTGGCAAAAAAATCGAAATCCTCGGGCTTCATACCGCAACTCCCTGCGCCACGCGGCGGACATAGCCGCCGATCTCGTCCAGCGGCAAGACCGCTGAACACAGACCGGCGCGCGCGACCGCGGCGGGCATCCCCCAGACCACGCTGCTCGCCTCATCCTGCGCCACGACGGCGCCGCCTGCGGCAACCAGCTTTTCACAGCTTTTCCAGCCATCCTGACCCATCCCGGTGAGGATGACGCCCAGAATATTCTTGCCCGTCACCGCGAGCGCGGCGCGCAGCATTGGGTCTACTGCCGGACGGCAGAAATTCTCCGGCGGATCCTGCGTCAGCGTGATGACCGTACGACCGACACGGTGGACGAGGATGAGATGATAATCTCCGGGGGCGATGTAGTACACGCCGCCCTCAAGGTCCATGCCGTCGCGCGCCTCAACGCAGGTGACGCCGCATTGGCGTCCGATATGCTCGGCGAGGATGGTGGTGAAGTTGGGGGGCATATGTTGCGTGATGATGACGGGTTGGGCCAGGTTGCCCATGGCCTTGATAACACGCAACAGCGCCTGGGGGCCGCCGGTTGAGCTGCCGATGGCGATCAGGTCGGGCTTGAACGACGGCGCCGGGCGCAGTTTGATGGCGGCTGGTCCCGGCGCGGGCGCGGCGGGCTGGCGGGAGACGGTCGCGGGACGCATGGTTTTCTCGGCTGGGGAACGAACGCCGGCACGCCGCGCGGCCTGGCCGTGCGCGAGGATTTTGGCGATCAGATCATCCTTGAAGGACATGGCGCCGGAAATCTCACGCGCCGTCGGCTTGGGGATATAATCGGCGGCGCCGAGGCCGAGCGCGCGCATGCTGATCTCGGCGTTCTTGAGGCTCAGGGTCGAGGCGATGATGACGCGCACCGCGCGATCGACGGCGAGCAGCTTGGGCAGGGCGGTCAAACCGTCCATCACCGGCATTTCGACATCGAGAATCACGACATCGACTGGCGTGCGTTGCAACGCATTGATGGCCATCTGGCCGTCGCTGACCGAGGTTACGACCTGAATTTGCGGATTCTCCTGGATCGCGCGCGTGATAAGACCGCGGACCACCGACGAGTCGTCGGCGATCATGACGCGGTAGACATCCGCGCTGCCCGGTTCCGTCGTAGGCGCATTGTGCGTCGTTGTTTCCATCAGCCCCATAATCCGCAATGCTTAAAGCAGACCGACTTGACTTAATTTGCCTTCGATAATGCCGCTGTCGAAGGGCTTCATGATATATTCGTTGGCGCCGGCGGTCAGCGCTTCCTGGATGTGCTTGAGATCATTTTCCGTGGTGCAGAAGACGACGACCGGCGTCTGGCCGTTGGGCGTCTGGCGCAGGGCGCGAATGAACTCGATGCCCGACATGACGGGCATGTTCCAATCGAGCAGAATGAATTCCGGCATTTTCTTCAGGCAGGCATCGAGCGCCTGCTTGCCGTCTTCGGCTTCCTCGCAGCTGAATTTGAGGTCCTCAAGGATTTTGCGCGCGACCTTGCGGACGACGCGGCTATCATCGACAATGAGGCAGGACTTCATGACCATACTCCTTCAGTGCGGGGCCACTGCTCAGGCGGCTTCCTCGGTGTTGACAATGTTCAGCAGCCGCGCAACGTCGAGCACGACCAGCAGATTCTGGTTGAGACGATAAATGCCGAGCGCAATCGCGCGCCAACGTTTTTCCAGCGTGGGTGGGTTATGCTCAAAATCGGCATTCGGCAGGGACAGCACCTCGCCGATCTGATCAACGAGCAGGCTGTAAAGCTCGCCCTGATGATCGACGACGATGCTCATGCGGGTGCGGAGGTCGCTTTCGACGGGCGGCAGGCCGAGACAGCTGCGCAGGTCGATCACGGTGACGATGCGGCCGCGCAGATTCAGCGAGCCCGCGACTTCCGGCGGGGCGAGGGGGATGCGGGTGATACGCTGCGGATTCAACACATCCTGCACCTGCAGCACGGGAATGCCGAACAGCTGCCCGGCGATGGTCATGGTGACGAGATCGCTGGTCTCGCTGGCAATGGAGAGATTGGCGCCGCTCACGGCGGGGAGGTTGCCGTTTTCTTCGCTCATGCCTGGCCTCCTGCGCTGCCGAGGGTTTCCTGCAGCGTCTGCAGCAGGCCGTCGCGGTCAAATTTGGCGACGTAGTCGTTGAAACCGGCCATGCGGCCATGTTCAAGATCGCGCGCCGTCGCGTGCGACGAGAGCGCGATCATCGGCGTGCCCTGCCACCGCCCGCCCTTGCGCACTGTGGTCGCAAAATCAAAACCATTCATGCCCGGCATCTCGATATCGCTGACGATGACGTCGAAATCGATGCCGTCTTCCTGCAAGCGCAGCGCCTGCGCCGGATTTTCGGCGGTCGTGACCTGATATCCGGCGACATGAAGCAATGGGGTGAGCAGATTGCGGAAGAAGGGGCTGTCATCGACGAGCAGCACGCGATTATGGTGCAGTTCGCCGAACGTCGTGCTTTCCTCGCCGCCGCCGAACCAATCGCTGAAGGCCTGGGTCAGGAAGTAACCCGCGTCGATAACCTCGGTGGCCTTGCCCGCGACGATCGCGCTGCCCAGCAGGCCGGTTTTGGCGGCGGAAATTTCAACATTGAGCTTTTCTTCGACGATATCGACGATCTCGTCAACGAGCAGACCCATCGAGCGTTCATGGTCGGAGAAGACCAGCACCGGCTGGTTGCCTTCGCGCCGGACCTGATAAGCCGGGTCGATGGTGACGATCGGCATCAGCTTGCCGCGATACTGGACCATCGGCAGGCGATCGGAGAATTCGACATTGGCCATATTGACATCTTCGAGCCGTGCAATAAGCGCGAGCGGTACAGCTTTGGGCGCGCCTTCGCCCGCCCGGAACAGGAGGAGCGCCTGTTTGCCATCCTGACGGCCCGCGGCCTGGGTAATGACCGCTTGTTGCTGCTGCGTTTCCGTGCCCTTGATTTCGCCCGCGGCCTGCGCCACGCCGTTGAGATCGAGGATCATGATGACGCTGCCATCGCCGAGGATGGTGTTGCCGGAGAACATATTGATGTTGCGCAGAATTGGGGCGACCGGTTTGACCACGATTTCTTCGGTGTCGAACACGCGGTCCACCATTATGCCGAACGTCGTCGGCCCGACCTGGGCAACGATGATAAAGCAATCCTCCGTTGCGCGGCTGCCGTCGCTTTCCAGCTTGAGCAGTTTGCGCAGCGAAACCAGCGGCAGCAGGCGATTGCGCAGCCGCAGCACCGGCGTGTCGTTGATGCGTTCGATCTTGTTCTCGCTTTGCGCGCTGGTCCGCACCAGCTCAACGACACTGATTTGCGGGATGGCGAAGCGTTCGCCCGCGCATTCGACAATGAGCGCGGAGACAATCGCGAGTGTGAGCGGAATCTTGATCAGGAAGCGCGAGCCCTTGCCGTAGGTCGATTGCATATCGACCGTGCCGCCGATCTTTTCGATGTTGGTCTTGACGACATCCATGCCGACGCCGCGGCCCGAAACGCTCGTGACCTTGGCGGCGGTCGAAAAACCGGGCTTGAAAATATATTGCATGATCTGCTGGTCGGACATGGTCGCCAGTTCGGCTTCGGTCGCCAGCCCGTTCTGCACGACCTTGGCCTTGATCTTGTCGATCGGCAGACCGCGGCCGTCATCGTTGATCTCGATGATGATATGGCCGCCTTCATGATAGGCGTTGAGCGTGATCAACCCGGTTTCCGGCTTGCCAGCCTTGATGCGTTCGGCGGGCATCTCGACGCCGTGGTCGGCCGAGTTGCGTACCATATGGGTCAGCGGGTCCTTGATCAGTTCGAGGACCTGGCGGTCGAGCTCGGTTTCCGCGCCGATCATTTGCAGGTCGATCTTCTTGCCGAGTTCGTGGCTCAAATCCCGGACGATACGCGGCAGCTTGGACCAGGCGTTGCCGATGGGCTGCATGCGCGTCTTCATCACGCCTTCCTGCAGCTCCGAGGTGACATGATTCAGGCGCTGCAACGGCGCGGCGAACTCGCTTTCCTTCTGGTGCCGCAGAATCTGCAGCAGCTGGTTGCGGGTCAGCACGAGCTCGCTGACCATCGTCATCAGGTTTTCGAGCAGCGAGACATTGACGCGGATCGACTGGTTGGCGATCGCCGATTCCTTGGCGGCATGGTCTTCGGTGGCAGCCGGTTTGGCCGCGACAACGGCCTTTTCCTCAGCGGCGGGTTTTTCTTCCGCTGGTTTTGCAGCGGGCGGCGCAGGCATATCGCTCGGGCCCGGGGCGGCGGCAAATGCGGCCTCCAGCTCTTCGAGCGTCGCGGGCCGGGGTTCGGGGGCGGCCATAGCGGCCACAGGTGGCGGCGGGGGGGCTGCGGGGGCGGGCGTAGCGGCCGGCGCGGCGCCATGCATCTTGCCCTCGGCCATTGCGTTCAAGTCGGCGATCAGCGCGGCATCGTCGCCGTCCGGCTCTTTCTCATTGGCTTCAAGCTCGCCGAGCAGATATTTGATGGTGTCCATCGAACGCAAAATGAGCGTGACGGCCAATGGCGTGACTTCAAGTTCGCCATCGCGGAACTTGCCCAGGATATTTTCTCCGGCGTGGGCGACTTTTTCGAGCCGGGGCAGGCCGAGGAACCCGCAAGTGCCCTTGATCGTATGCACGAGGCGGAAGATGCTGCTGAGCAGTTCCGGGTTGTTTGGATTCTGTTCGAGTTGGACGAGTTGAACATCGAGTTGCCCCATATTCTCGGCAGTCTCGGTCAAAAACTCGCGTAGCAGATCATCCATGGCAGGGCTCCGGCAGACCACCTGCGCGGGAACGCAGGCGACAGAAATGCAATCCGATCATAATGGTTAGGAAGTCTTAAAAAGGCATTACTGTGTCAGGGCTATCGTCAGGCATTCCGGCGCTTATGCATAACCGGGTGTGGCGCATTATTGGATTTTATGATGCGTTTGCCGAGAGATGCAGCATGACCTGCTCGGCAACGGGCGCTTCGACAACGATGTTTAAACTATAAAGTGCGGCAAAACGTCCCGTCACATAGGCGTGGACGGAACGCGGTGTAATGTCGTCGATCGCGGCCTCGTCCTTGAGCGCGCGATGCGACGCTTCGCTCAGCGCCGCCCCGCGGCCGGAGCTGACAAGCGTCAAGCCAGCGCCGATTGGCGCGTTACGGAAATGGATATCGCCGCCATAGACCAAAGTTTCTTCGGCCAGCAAGGCGAGGTTGAGCAGGGCTTTAAAAGCGCCGCGCGTTTCAGCCATCGCAAGGAGCGGAAAGTCATCAGCAAAATGCAGTTTTATTTTGCTATGTTCGAAATGGTCGGCCAGCGTCTCCTGCGTATCCTTGAAGGTCAGGTTGCTGTCGGCGCCGGCCCGGCCATAAGCGAGACGAAACAGCCGCAAGCGGCGCGAAGCCTGCTCGGCGCTGCTGTGGATGAGCTGCATCGCTTCCTCGACGACATCACCGCCGATATCCTCGATCAGCTCGACGCCGTTATTGATGGCACCGACCGGGCTGACCAAGTCATGGCATATTTTCGACGCCAGCAATTCCAGGATGCGCATATCAGTAATCATCACAGTCTTCCGGCGTCCGTTGGGGGCGTTGCAGGTTCTCAATGAGATGCGCATGCAGTGGTTACGAAATCTTTAATGCTTTGCGCCGCGGAGAGGAAATTTTAAGGTTTTGCCTGCTGTGTTTCACGGCGGCTCGCGATGAGACGAGCAATATCCTGGAACGGTAACAACAGGAAGGGCAGCATCTTGTGGTATTTTGCGCTTTGCTTGCCGATACCCAGCGTGAAGCTTTCAGTCTGCTTGGGGATATAGAGCGTGCCAAAGAGCCAGTCCCAGATGGCAAGGCAGAAGCCGAAATTCTTGTCGATGTGCTCGGGCGAGGTGCTGTGGTGAACCTGATGATGTGCCGGGCTTTGGATGATTGTGCCGAGGCGGCCGGTTATGGGGAGCCAGATATGCGAATGCCGCAGATTATAGAATACAATATAATAGAGCAGCATCAGGATGTTGACATGCCAGATATCCGCTGTACGCGGCTCGGAACCAAACCAATAAGCTAGCCCGCCATAGAGCAGGCCTGTCCCTATGGCGGTAAAGTTGGCGTTGATGATTTCTTCGAGCGGATGAGCGCGTACAGAGGTGAAGGGAGTCAACACCTCGGCGGAGTGATGGCCTTTGTGGATGGCCCAGAGCCATGGCACGCGATGCAGCAGCCAATGAAACAGCCAATAGGCGAAGTCGTAAACCACGACATACAGGCAGGTGGCGATGGCAATATGCCACCATTGCAGTTCGGTGGCGGCAGTCCGTGTGCCAAAGACGGCGGTCAGGCCCTGTTGCGTTTGCTTGGCGATGAATGGGCTTTGTAAAAACAGAATGCTCGCAGCCAAGATCCAGAAAATTCGACTGACGAAGAAATATTGGTAATCAAAAATCGCCGATGGGTGGAGAAGGATGTGGCGCGGAAACAGATAGTGCCAGACCGATTGCTGCTCCGGTCGCCGCCGCCGCAATGTCAACCAACCGAAATAGCCGAAGCCGACGGCAATACCGCTCAAGATATAATACAGGCTGACCGGTGCTTGCGGCGTTAATAATAATCGACCGGGAGCGGCGAACGCCTGTTCTAGTGTTTCCAACATCTTTTGATTTGTATCACAAATCTATGGCGAAACTATACCGGATGAATGCTACAAGAATCGGCTGGTTGAAGATCCCAACATGTATTGGCGGACGATATGAAAATCAGTTTCTGTGCGGCCGAGAATGATGAAGCGCAAACAGCCTTGGCGGCGCTGGCGGCGCGCTATGGTGATGTGCCGTTGGTGCAGGCTGACTGCGTCGTCGCGCTCGGCGGCGACGGTTTTTTGCTTGAGACAATTCATCGGGTGCTGCCGATGCAAAAACCGATCTTCGGGATGCGGCGCGGTTCGATCGGATTTTTGCTCAATGAATATAAAATTGGCGGGCTGATCGAACGCCTGCACGCGGCGCAGCAAGTGGCGCTGCATCCCTTGCTGATGACGGCGGAGGATGCACGTGGGCAGACGGCGCGGGCGTTGGCGTTCAATGAGGTTTCGCTTTTGCGCGAAACGCAGCAGGCCGCCAAGCTGCGGCTCGTGATTGACGGGGTTGAACGATTGCCGGAGCTGATTTGTGATGGCGCGCTGGTTTCGACGCCGGCCGGCAGCACGGCCTATAATTTTTCGGCGCACGGGCCGATTTTACCGCTGACCGGCAATGTGCTGGCCTTGACGCCGATTAGTGCCTTCCGTCCCCGCCGCTGGCGCGGCGCGGTATTGCCGACGGCGGTCAAAATTACGTTTGAAGTTCTTGAGGCAGAGAAACGCCCCGTCAGCGCTGTCGCGGATTCGACGGAAATCCGTGAGGTCGTACGCGTCGATGTCGAACAAGATGCCAAGACCAGCATCGTGTTGTGGTTCGATCCTGAAGCGCATCTTGAAGAACGTATTATCCGCGAGCAATTTGTCGGCTAGAAATGAAAATGTGCCGATTTATTATAACATCTTAAGAATTCTATCTTGTTGTCCTGCAATTGAGATTTCTTATAATTCTCTGATTTGTAATGTATTATTGTTCGAAACGGTTGTGGCGTATTCGGCTGTGACATTTACCATAATGGTATGATTAAGGCGAAATTTACCGCTAAAGCAACTAAAACCGCCTCAATTCCATGTTACTGTAAAATAATAATAAGGCACCAATTTGAGGTAACATGATGTGCAAGGCGACGATCAAGAACCAACCGGGCGGCGATATCAGCATTAGCTTGAATATGATGCTGCAGGATGAGCCGCTGGCGCTTTATGTCGATCCGCAGGCTGGCGCGATCAGCCTGAAATTCTGCAGCGGCCAGCTGCTGCCCCTCAAGCATAATAGCGACTGCCGCTCGTTCGCCGGACAGGAAGAAGTGACGATCGAGAGTTTTGTCGGCGGTTTGCTGGCGGCTGGTTACCGTGTCGGTGTGCGCAGTGCGGCCTGCTGAAGGGCAAAACGGAATGAATGAAAAAGCCGCTCTGGAAAACAGAGCGGCTTTTTGTTTTTGTCCAGGCTGGACGTCTTAAGAGTCGAGACCAAAAACGCCGGGGCGACGGCGAGGCTGCTGCTTGGTCTTCTGCTGATCCGTAGTGGCTTCCGCAGCTTGCGGCGCTTGCTGATCGGCGGCTTTCGGCATCGTGATCGGCTGACTGGTCAGCAGTTCGCGTGCCAGCAAGCCCTTGCCCAGTACATCGGTGCGGCCGTCCACCTTGATCGCGGTATCGGGCTTTTTGTTCGCTGCCTGTGCTGCTTCACGCGCATCAGCGATCCGATCCGCTTCGGCGAGCGTATTGTAACGGCTATAAGCATTGACGAAATTGCCAGTCGCCCAGTCGCCCGCGCTGGCAGCCGTGACGATAAATTCCATATCGCGCGCGCGTGCCGACATCGTCTGAGCATCGGGGTCACCCGCCATGTCGATACGGAAGGATTCCACCATATCTTTCATGCCCGCGGCAAAAGCCTGGTTACTGCCAGCCTTGCTGGCTAATTGCTTGTTCGTGCGCGATGCAACCAAGGTTGCCAGCGCCCAATCAACTTCGCGTTCTGCGGCGTCTACGCCGGCATTGCGAATAGCGTCGGCTTCATTATTGGCCATCTTTATCCTCCAATAGCGTATTGATTATGGCCGCCGATGACTTCCACGGCACATAACCTGTCTCATTGTCTTCCGCGGCATCTTGCTCGGCGACGGCTTCAATCGCTTGGTCCGTCGGTGCAAACATCGCGTTATAGAGCTCCCGCATCTTGCGAATATGGGGCTCGGCCTTGGCCTTGGTGGCGGGCGGGCAATCGGTTAAATCATGCTCAAGCTCGGCGATGATTTTCCCAATATGTTCCTGCAACTCTTCCTGCACAGCCGTTTCAATCTTCAAATTCTCATAGTCACGCATCAGTGCATGGATATTGGCTTTGATGACCGGCCAGTGGTCGCCCTCCTTGCCCATTTCCATACCGGCTACCAGCATGGCGTTGCGGGCGAGGTGTACCATCTTGTCGTCAATTTCCATCTCGCGGCATCCTCTGTGGCGTGACGAAATTTTCGTCAGCTGCACGGGCTGTTAACCAGACCTCTTACTCTAAGCGTAGCACACAAAGCCCGAAAGTAATTATGAATTTAAGGCATTGAAAATAAACGACAATCAAAGAATTTAGCGATGATTTTCGACAAATTATCCCCGTTCTGTTTTGCCAAAAAAAGACAATATGGCCGATGATTCAATGCAGAACGCGCTCGCCGACGGGGGCGCCGACATCATTGCCGCTTTCGCCGCGCTTACTCAGCGTTTGCACTTCTTGCCGTAGCCGCAAGGTCGCTTGCGCGAGGTTTTGCAACTGCTGCTCATACTGGCGTTGCTGCCGCTGGGTGGTTTCGATCGCGGTCGCAAGCTGTTGCGCGGTCACAACTTGTTGCTTGCTGGCATTCGCCAGGGCCTGAATGAAGGCCTGACGTTGACGCCGGACAAACAGGCACAAGGCCGCAACCGCACCGATGGTCGAACCCAGTGTGGCAAGAATGCCGGCAATCATGATGTCCGGGATGAACATAACAGAAGAGTAACGTAGTTATGCGGGCTGCGCCAGTAGAATCATGCCGGACCAGCCGTGCGGCTAATTGACCTTTCCGGCAGCCAGATCCCGCATGATAGCGAGCGGTGCAGTACCTTTGTGCAGGCGCGCGCGATAAATCTGGGTCGCTTCAAGCACCCGTTGAACATAATTGCGCGTTTCATAAATCGGGATCAACTCGATCCAGTCGATCGGGTCGCGGTCATGCCGCGGGTCGCCGATTTTTTCCATCCATTGCCGTACCCGGGCGGGGCCTGCGTTATAGGAGGCAATTGCCATGATAAGGGAGCCGTCGAATTGCGCGATGCGATCGGCGAGGAAGCGGCTGCCGAGCTGGATGTTGTAATTGGGGTCCGTCAATCGGCCCGTGCTGAAGCCGACGCCGAGGGCGCGCGCCGTTGCCCGGCCGGTGCTGGGCAGGAGCTGCATGAGCCCCACGGCCTGCGCGGGGCTTACGATTGTTGGATTAAACATGCTCTCCTGCCGGATCAGGCCCAGCACCAGCGCCGGTTCCGGCGTGTTGGGCAGCAGGTAATCCGGGACTGGATAGGCCTCGGTATCGAGCAGAAAGCCGCGCTGCGTTGCGCGTTTGCTGATCCGGACGGCGAGATCATAACGCTCCTGTTTGATGGCCAGTTGCGCCAGCAGGGTGAATTCAGTCTGCGTCGTCAGATCGGCAGCGAGCGCCATGATGAACTGTTCGGCGCGTTTGCGTTCGCCGATCTCCGCGAGCAATGCCGCGATGCGCACGGCTTCGCGGGCGTTAAAAGCCGCGCGCTCTTCGGCTGGGACAACTTGCGGCTTCACGGCGAGACTGGTCTCGTCTTCGAGCGCAGCCTGCGCCAGTTGGCCATAGAAAGTTGCTGGATAAATGGCCGCCTTGGCATACCAGTCATGTGCGGATTCACTTTGGTGCTTGGCCGCATAGACGCGGCCGAGCCAATAGGCGCCCCGCGCGCGGCTGATCGGGAAGCCACTTTTTTCGTAGATGTTTTTGAAATGTGGCAGTGCCGTGTCCGGCTGCTTAAGAAAGCGCAACGCGATCCAGCCGGCAAGGAATTCGCCTTGCGTATACGGCATGCCGTCATGCAGCCGATGACGCAGCGCTATCTGATAAGCTTTCTGCGCTTCGCCTTTGGCGAGCGTGCGCCGTGCGATGATGCTGCGCTCGTTCCACCATAAGTCGTCATGCGCCGGGTCGTCGGGCTGCAAACTGAGCAGGCTCAATGCTGTGCCGTCCGCGTCATCCTGCCGCGCCTGCTTAAGCTTGAGATAGACAAAGCCTGGATCATGCGCAAGGCTCGGGGGAACTTTGGCGCGATTGCGTTTGGTGAAATGCAGCCGCGCGCGGGCTAGCGCCGCTTGTCCCTTGCTCACCAGCGGCAGCATGCGCTCTGCCGCCGCGCTGGTGTTTTCCCACAGCAGCCGGTCGAGTCTGGCCCAATGGTCCTTTGCGCGCAGGTCGCCGTGATAACGTTTGAGAAAATCATTTTGTTCGACGCTGCCAAAAGAACCGTCAATCCAGCGTTCGCGGATGCGCCCCACGGCTTCGGTCTTTTCTCCGTTCGCGCGCATGATGCGGATCATGATGTCGAAGGCATCGAGTGTGAGCGGAGGATGGGCGTCAAACCAGTTTGCCAGCTGTTCATCCGTCATGCCCGCCGGAAGCTGCTTTTCCGCCTGCTGCTGGATGCTGTTTAAGTCCGGCCAGGATGGGTTGGCGGCGATAAAATCGCTCAGGGCAGGGAAGCCATACGGCGTATCGGGCTGCGCCATCAGCACGCCCTGCGCGACCTTGCGTAGCAGCGGCTGGTCGATTGCCTGCACCTGGTTCAAGCCATCAAGCAGCTGGCCGCGGCTGAAAGCCTGGACGGCATTCTGATAGCGTTCAACCATTCCCGGCTGGGCCTTTTGCGCCGCGGCTGGCAAAGCGAGGAGCAGGCCAAGGCCAAGGACGGCAAGGCGTGAGGCGGAAAACATGGGCATGGTACGCTAAGATGATTCGTCAGCAGGCAATTGATTATGCTATCTCTTCACGCTTGCGGCCAGAGGGTCAAGTTATTCGGTCAATAGATTATGGCAACAGACAAGGACAAGCGGCGCGCCGCCCAGAAGCAGGTGGCGCAAAACCGCCGCGCGCTGCACGATTATGAAATCATCAGCCGGGTTGAGGCAGGTATTATGCTGGCCGGGACGGAGGTTAAGGCGTTGCGGGCCGGGCAGGCGAGCATTCAGGAAGCTTTTGCCGGCGACAAGGGCGGACAGATTTACCTGTTCAACGCCTATATCCCGGAATATGGCCAGGCTGGCACCCATTTGCAGCATGAAACCAGGCGGCCGCGCCTCCTGCTATTGCATCAGCGTGAAATTAATAAACTACTGGGCGGTGTACGCAAAGATGGTATGACTATTGTGCCCTTAGCGATTTATTTTAACGACCGGGGCCGGGCCAAAGTTGATTTGGCGCTGGCGCGCGGTAAGAATAAGGGTGATAAGCGGGCGGCGTTGCGGGAGCGCGATTGGCAGCGCGACAAGGCGCGAGCGTTGCGCGATCGGGGCTAGCTGGAGACGATTGGTAGCGCATCATGGCCATGATGACACGCAGTACGAAATGGTTCTTCGCCAATATGATGATTGGT
>JBDHTV010000030.1:0-12990 GCA_039808825.1 Bdellovibrionales bacterium
GAAGGTAATTATCGGAGCTTAGATTTTGCCGCACAGGATGTCATTAAAGGCGGACACTACCTTGTGTCTCAGCCGATTGTGAATATAAGCATATCTATTGAGCAATATAGCAAGTTACTAAGATATCTAGCCGACAAAGAGCTAACGAATAGCCACAATTTATCCGAGTTATTTCTAGAGCTCGAACAAAAATTTCCTTTAATTGCATCCGCCATTATCAAGAACTATCCTGGCGTTATAGATCGTGATGAGTTTATCGATGACCTAAAAGAGCTAGAAAGTGTTTTCGTAGAGTGGCGCTATGCCTATGAAAGAGAGTTCTTAGCTTGTTCCCCGGATAAACTTTTCGCTCTCGCTCATGCACTGCGTAGAACATTAAAAGAATTGCATCCCAACCTTCATAGCTGTTTCCACGCAGTTTAATGCAGGAGCCCGCGCTATCCCTAAGCACTTGATCCCTGAAGTTAAGCAAGCCAAAGGCTTGTGTCCACCGTCAGGGACTAAAAGCGAATGCCAATTTTCCTCAACCGGCCAAAATCCGTGCAACCGATTTTGGCCGGTTGAGGTGGCGCATTGAGCGCCCGCGCGCTGATGCGCGCGAAGCCAAGCATTGCGGAGCAATGCGCCCGGCGTTTGAGGGATTAAAACTAATGCCGGAAGTGGCGCACGCCCGTAAAGAGCATGGCAATACCCGCTTCATCTGCCGCCGCGATCACCTCATTGTCGCGGATCGAGCCGCCCGGCTGGATCACCGCCGTGACTCCGGCTTCGATCAGCACCTGCAACCCGTCGGCGAAGGGGAAGAACGCGTCCGACGCCGCGACCGCGCCCTGCGTCGGCACCGTGGCAAGCCCTGCGGCGCGCGCCATATCCTCGGCCTTGCGTGCCGCGATGCGCGCGCTATCGACGCGGCTCATCTGCCCAGCGCCGATGCCGACCGTCGCCAGATCTTTGGCATAGACGATGGTGTTGGATTTGACATGCTTGCCGACCGTGAAGGCGAATTCCAAATCGCGCTGCTCGGCGGCGCTCGGCTGCTTCCTGGTCACGCATTTGAGCTGCGCACTGTCGAGCACGATATTGTCACGGCTCTGCACGAGATAGCCGCCGGAGACCGCCTTGACCATACGGCCCGGCGCTTTGGTGTCCATCATCGCGCCGGTAATCAGCACGCGCAGATTCTTCTTGGCTGCAAGGATGCTCTTCGCCTCGTCGTCGATCGCCGGGGCAATGATGACTTCGGAGAAGATCTCGGCCATCGCGCGCGCCGTCACCGCGTCGAGCGGCCGGTTGCAGGCGATGATGCCGCCGAAGGCGCTGACCGGGTCGCAGGCGAGCGCGCGCTGCCACGCGCTATGCAGCGAATCCGCGACCGCGACGCCGCACGGGTTAGCATGCTTGATGATCGCGATGGCGGGCGCGGCGGTGAACTCGCTGACCAGTTCGAAGGCCGCATCGGTATCGTTGAGATTATTGTAGCTGAGTTCCTTGCCCTGCAGCTGCTGCGCCCGCGCCAGCGCCCCTTGCGGGTCGTTGACGTAATAGGCCGCGCTCTGCTGCGGATTTTCGCCATAGCGCAGTTCCTGCCGCCGTGTCGCGGTCAGCGTAAGTGTGGCCGGAAAAGCCTCGCCGCGCTGTCCGGCAAACCAGTCCGCGATCATCGCGTCATAAGCCGCCGTGTGGGCGTAAGCCGCCTGCGCGAATTGCTGCCGCAGCGCATAGGGCACCGCGCCGCCCTGCGCCTTGAGCGCGGCGAGCAGCGGCTCATATTGCGCCGGGTCGGTCACAACCGTGACATCGGCATGGTTCTTGGCCGCAGAGCGGATCATCGCCGGCCCGCCGATATCGATATTCTCGACGCAGGTCGCGTAATCGGCGCCGCGCGCCACCGTGGCCGCGAAGGGGTAGAGATTAACGACGATGAGATCGATCGGCGGAATATTATGCGCCTGCGCCGTCTGCTGATGCTGCGCGTCGTCGCGCCGCTGCAAGATGCCGCCGTGGATTTTCGGATGCAGTGTCTTGACGCGCCCGTCGAGCATTTCCGGGAAACCGGTATAGTCCGCCACTTCCGTGACCTTCACGCCCGCTTCCTGCAGCGCTTTGGCCGACCCGCCGGTTGAGAGCACTTCGACGCCCTGCGCCAGCAGCGCCGCGGCCAGTTCCTTGAGGCCGGTCTTGTCGGAAACGGAAATCAGGGCGCGGCGGATCGGGCGCAGCCCGGGTTCGGAGGCAGCGGACACGGCAACGGACTTTACGACTTGCATTTGAGTTTCTTCATTTCCTGATCAGTGCGGTTCTTGACCGCGGTGGAGGCGGAAGGATAGCGCTTGGTCACTTCGCCGAGCGTCGTGCAGGCATCGTCCTTCTTCTTGAGCCCGGCCAGCGACAGGCCGAGCTTGAGCAAGCTGTCGGGCGCTTTAGTGCCCTTCGGCGCTGTCTGATAAGCGTCGGCGAACGCTACCGCCGCCGCATCATATTGATTGCGCGCGTAATAGGTCTCGCCCAGCCAATATTTGGCGTTGTCGATGAGCTTGTCTTTCGGATTCTTGCTGATGAAGCTCTTGAGCGCCGCCTCCGCCCCGTCATAATCGGCGCTGCGCAGCAGGCTGAAGGCTTGGTCATATTGTTCCTGCGCATTGAGCCCATAACCCTGCGGCGGCTTGGGCAGCGCAGGCTTGACCGCCTGCTGGTCGGCTCCCGTCACGCGGTTGCCCGACATGTAAAGATTGCCAAGCTTGCCATTGACCGGCTTGACCGGCGGCGGCGCGGTTTCGGCCTCCGTCTCGGTCGCGTTCGGATCTTCCTCGACCGCATGTTCGCGGTTACGCACGAGCTGGTTGATCGTATCGTCGTCGGCCGGATTGACGGCGGCGCGCGGGCGTGGCGCGGGCGGTGTCACCGTCGGCGTCATCAGGCTGGCGGGCGGCGCGACGGCGGCCTGCGCGGCGCCGCCATGTTCGAGCGTGTTGAGCCGCATCTCGACATCGCCCTGCAGCTTGTCGAGCCGGCTTTGCAACTGCTTGTTCTGCCAGTCGGCCTGTTCGAGCCGGCCATTGAGGGTGCGGATCTGGTTTTCGAGGTCGCTGACGCGCGTCTCCATATAAGTGTCGCTCGCGCCGCTGCTGCCGTTCTCGCGGCTCGCGTCGCCGCCGCGATTATAAGTGCTGTAATTGCTGTACATGCCGCTGCCGCCTTCGGCCCGCGCCGGTTGCGCCGCGAACCCGGCCAGCAACAGCCCGGCCATGCCGAGAATCGCAAACCGGCTTGTTGCATTCTGCTTCATGCTTGCTCTCCGCCTGAATGAAAAGGCCTCATGTCGCCACGGGCTGCACACAGCCCGGCTGAATCATGACGCGCTATGCTGGCAAAATCTTGGCGCAAAATAGAGCATAATGCGCTGTGCTGTCATTATGATTGTTGAAAAAATTCTAACCAGCGGCGCCGCAATAAAAATTCGCGCGCAGCTTATGCTGCAGCCCAAGACCGCAGCATAAGTGCAGCAAAAACAGCGCTTATTGTGGCAGCACCGTCACGGCACGGCGGTTCTTGGCCCAGGCTTCTTCATTATGGCCCGCCGCATCGGGCCGTTCCTTGCCGAAGCTTACGATCGCGAGACTGACCGGCGGCACGCCCGCGGCGACGAGATATTGCTTGACCGCATGGGCACGGCGCTGGCCGAGCGCGAGGTTATATTCGCGCGTGCCGCGTTCGTCGGCATGGCCTTCAATCGTCGCATGGCGCGACGGGTTTTGCTTGAACCACCCCGCCTGCTTGTCGAGCGTGGCGCGCGCACCGGCCGATAGCGCTGAAGAATCATAGGCGAAGAACACGCGGTCACCTGCGTTCTCGTCGCCGAGCCGCGGCTCGGACACGCTCTGTTCATAAGCCGGACTGTTATTCTGGTACATGGTGCTGCAGGCGCCAAGCGCGAGCAAGCAGCACAGCAGAGCGGTCTTTTGCAATTGCGACTCCTGGGTTCAATGCACAAAACAATACCACCGCACTATGCCACAGTACCGCCCGCTGGCAAGACAAAGCGCTGCAGACAAACAAAAAGCCGCGCTGCTGTTGCAGCGCGGCTCATTGCCTTGACCTTGCGGCGGAATTATTCGCCGACGACGGTCACGCCACGGCGGTTCTGGGCCCAGGCCGCTTCGTTGGCACCGAGCACGGCCGGACGTTCCTTGCCGTAGCTGATGACATGCAGGCTGGCCTTCGGCACACCGGCGGCCGCCAGGTAGTTCTTGACGGCGTTGGCGCGGCGTTCGCCGAGCGCGAGGTTATATTCGCGGGTACCGCGTTCGTCGGCATGACCTTCAACCGTCACGCTCTTGCGCGGATACTTCTTGAGCCAGGCGGCCTGCTTGTCGAGCGTGGCGCGGGCTTCGACCGTCAGTTCGGTGCGGTCATAGCCGAAGAACACGCGGTCACCGACATTGACAGCGAAATCTTGCGCCGAACCCGGCACAGCTTGCTGCTGCGTAACGTTGTTACCGTTGTTGTTGCCATCACCACCTTCGCTGTCGCTTTGGCAAGCAGCGGCGAGGACGAGAACGGCCAACATAGCCAAAATCTTCTTATACATAGGGGGTTTCCTCCAACAGGTTATGGCCGAATTGACGACGCGTTACACGCCCAGCCGATTAAGGACAAACCCGGCCCCGGGAACCCGGTACCGGACCAGACCAAAAGAAGCTGCCGCCCGCAGCTGGCCCCTGCCTTTACCGGGCAAGAACGGCGCGCCAGGTGCGGCAACGCGTTGTCAACTTGGGCTTTCCGGGGCAAAACCATGCCCTGAATCACTTGGCCGACAGATCGTGGCAGGAAAATACCGCCAGCTTTCTAGGGAATCAAGATAGGGAATGCAGAAACCGGGGGATTATCCCCAGACTTGCAAGCATTTATCCGCCTGTTGCAAAGCAGCAACAGACATCGCTTATCATCGCATGACGTGCGGTTGCGGTTCGGCATGGCCAAATCCGGCTGCATCCGCTAGACTGCGGCGCAAAGTCGCAGCGTATCGTGCTTGTCCGTCCGCCTGCTGCCTGTCCACCTGCCCGCCCCTTCATCATGGAGTGACCCGATGCTGACCCTGGTTTTGCTGCTGCTCGTGGTGGGTCTGCTGATTTTCCGCCTGCCTGACCGTTTCGCCGTAACCCGCAGCGCCGAACTGCCCGCGCCACCCGCCGCCATCTTTGCCCAGATCAACGACCTGCAAGCCTGGCAGAGCTGGTCGCCCTGGGCCAGGCTTGATCCGGCCGCCGTCGCGACCTTCGACGGACCGCAAAGCGGGGTCGGTGCGGTGATGCGCTGGGATGGCAACAACAATGTCGGCAAGGGCAGCATGACCATCACCGAAAGCATACCCGATGCGCTCGTGCGCTTCCGGCTCGATTTCGTGAAGCCGATGCAAGGCACCAGCCAGGCAGAGTTCATGCTCACCCCGCTTGGCGACCGCACGCTGGTGCGCTGGACCATGACCGGCACCAACAATTTCATCGGCAAGGCCATGGGCCTGGTCATGAATTGCGAAAATATGGTCGGCGGCCAATTCGAGCAGGGCTTCGCCAATTTGCGCGCCGTCCTGACCAAAATGTCGGCCAGCTGAATGATCAGCCCGGCCCGGCTCCGTTCGGGTTGGCGACGGCATCCTGCGTCACCTTGGGCAGCGTGAACCAGCAGCGCGCGCCTTGCGGCTCCATCGGCTCGATGCCGATGCTGCCGTTATGGCGCTCAACGATACGTCGTGCGATGGCAAGCCCCATGCCAATTCCTGGATAGGTATCGTCGGCGTGCAGCCGCTTGAAGAGCTGGAACACGCGCTCGCAGCATTCTTCCGGCAGCCCAATACCTTGATCTTCGAAGCTGATGCGCCAGACATTGCCGAGATCCTTGCATTTAATACGGATCTGCGGGGCCTGCCCTTCCGCCCGATAGGTCAAGGCATTGTCGAGCAGCGCCAGAAACAGCTGGCTCATCTGGTCGTAATCGGCCAACACGGTCGGCAGCGCATCGCTGTTGATCACAGCCTGTGTCTGCGCGATTTTGTCCTCAAGCGCATCGCTGACCCGGTCCAATACCGTGCCGAGATCAATAAAGATCGGGGGGCGCGCCTGCGTATGCAGCCGCGAATATTGCAGTAGTCCGGCCAGCATCATCTGCGCCTTGGCGCCGCCGTCGGTAATAAAGTTGAGATAGGTCACACCCTTGTCATCAAGATTACTGCCGTATTTTTCCTGCAGTATGCTGGAGAAGCTGGTCACGGCGCGCAACGGCGCACCGAGATCGTGCGACACGCGATAGACCACATCCTGCAGCGCACGTTGCGAGGCAGCGAGCTGCTCGCGCAGCTCCTGCAGTTCCCGTTCCTGATTCCGCATCGGTTCGGCCATGACAGTACCTCTTGCTATAAAGCGACCTGTTGCAGGGGAAGCGCGTTTTGGGCCCGCAATATCAGCCCCAAGGTAAAGTTGTCGAAAAGGTGTAAACAACCCATTAGTGCCATGAAAGTCAGCGGTTTAATGATGTAACCATTCGGCAGCGCGTTATGCCGCCGCCCGCCTTGCTCAATATCGGCGCCCGTCAACATTACGACCGGCAATTGCGCCGTTTCCGGCCGCGCGCGCAACGCCGCGAGCACATCCTGCCCATCCATACGCGGCAAAAACATATCGAGTAAAATCAGGTCGGGCCGCGGCGCATCGGCATAGCCCTTGTTGCGGAAAACATAATCGAGTGCCGTTTCGCCATCGCCGATGACATTCAATTCATTGGCGATTTTTGCTTCGCTCAACACGCGCCGCGTCAGGATGACGTCATTTTCATTATCTTCGACCAGCATGATATCGAGTAATTTGGCCGTTTCCATGCCGCGTGCTCCTTTTCCGGTTTGCCTCAACAACATACCCGCTATAATTGTATAACGGATTTGTAACCGGCAGATTGATCGCCGACAAGCGCCGAAAGATTATACGTTAAATTGCGGCATTTTTGCAGCTTTCTTGAACGCCACGCCTGTCGCCGACCCTTGTGCCGCGCGTGGATGGAACGAATAAAACACTACTTATTGTAGTATAGAAAATATACTGCGGTCATAAATTCCGCGCTTGCAAATGATTTCTTCACAACCGGCGTCCAATAATGCAGGCTCAAAAGGAGCGGAGAAAAAAGCACGTTATGTCGAAGCAGCCTACGCACCCGGCCGATATATCTGTAATTCCTGACGATACGTCCGGCAGTTTCAATGAGGTTTTCTCCATGCCACGCAACATCACGCGCGCCAATGGCCAGCGGCTCTGCATGTTGCTGATCGAAGATACGGCGAGCGATGTCGCGCTGGCCGAAGAGCTGCTGCAAGACAGCATGCCCGATTACCAATGGCATGTGATCGACCGCCCGAGTCTCGCGCAAGGACTTGACGTATTGGCGCAGATGAAATTCGACATGGTGCTGCTTGATCTCGACCTGCGCGACACCAGTGGGCTTGAAACCGTCGTCGCGCTGCGCCGTGCCGTGCCGCATTTACCGATCATCATATACAGCGGCACGCCGGATCAGTTCCTGCTCGCCGACGCGATGGCCAACGGCGCACGCTACTGCATCCAGAAGGGCAAGACTGCACCCGCCCTGGTCCGCACCATCATCCGCAGCGCGCTCACGCCGCCCAACACGCACGAGGCCTTGCATGGTGCCGGCGAGGCTGAATCCTAGCGCGCTGCCGACAGTGCCACGATCTGCCGCTGCTCCGCCTTGAACTGCAACGTCGGACAATGGTCGAGAATGCGGCGCAGGTTATTGAACTGCAGCGGCTTGACGATATGCCCGACCGCGCCGAGCGCGGTGCCTTGCTCGACATCCTTGTCATAGCCCGATGTCGTACACAGCACGACCGGCAGGCTCTGCATCAACCCCGCGCCGCGCAGGGCATTGAGCACGTCGAATCCGTCCATGCCCGGCATATTGATGTCGAGAATCATGAGATCGACCCGCGCCTTGCCCATCCGGCCTTCCATCACCCGCGCGAGCGCCGTCTTGCCGTCGCGCGCCACGCTGAAATGGCATTGCAGTTTCTGCTCGTCAAGCAGCGCAAAGCGCATGAGTTCGAGATCGGCTTCGCTGTCATCGACCACCAGAATATGCGCGAGCCGGTTTGGCTCGCCTTCCACGGTTTGCGTCACGAGCGGCACCGCCTCGGTGACTGCCGCCGCCGCGGGCACGGTGAAGCAAAAGATGCTGCCCTGCGCGGGTCCCGCCTCGCACCAGATTTTGCCGCCCATCGCCTCGACGATCTTGCGGCAGATGGCAAGGCCGAGGCCGAGGCCATCGCTATGCGCCCCGTCGCGCGGCTGCAACCGTTTGAACGGCTCGAAAATCCGGGCGCGGTCATCGGGCGCAATGCCGGGCCCGTTATCGGCGACGCGGAACTCCCACTGCTTGTCGCGCAGCTGCGCGCTGATCGCGATCTTAGGCTGGTCTGGCGTGTGCCGGATGGCATTGCCGATCAGATTCTGCAGCAGCTGCGCCATCTGCACGCCGTGCGCCCGCACGACCGGCAGCACACCCGCCGTGATGACGGCGTCGCGCTCGGTAATCAGCGCCGCAAGATTGAGCTTCGCGTCCTCGAGCGCCTGCGTGCAGTCGCAGGCCGCCGTCTCGGGCACGGCCATATTTTCGAGCCGCAGATAGAGATAAACCGTGTCGATGAGCGCGCCCATGCGCTCGGCGGCGCGATGCACATAACCGAAATACTGCTGCACCTTCTCCGGCGGCAAGTCCTGCCGTTCGATGAGGCCGAGAAAGGAACGGATCGTACGCACCGGCTCCTTGAGATCGTGCGCCAGCGCACGCGTGAACAGCTCAAGCGACTGCCGCTGCTCATGCACGCGGCGTTCGAGCGCGCAATGCTCGATCGCAACACGGATCGTGCGTTGCAGCGTCTCGGACGCAATCGTGCTCTTGGTGATGTAATGCTGCGCACCTTCCTGCATCGCCGCAACCGCCACCGTTTCATTCCCCTGACCGGTCAGCATGACGACGGCAACGAAGGGAAAACGGCTGCGAATGCGTTTCAGCACCTCGATACCGTTGCGCCCCGGCAGCGAATAATCGAGCAAGATGCAATCGGGCTGCTCTTGCTCGAGCGCCGCCAGCCCTGTCTCGCCGTTTTCTTCTTCGCGGATGATATAGCGTCCCGCGGCGCCGTCACGCAATGCCCGGCAGTAAAGGAAACGGTCATCGGCGCTGTCATCGATAATGAGAACGCGGCAGGGCTCAGTCATGCGGCACCTCCTTGGGCAGCAGCGCGAATTCGAACCAGTATTCCTTGAGCCTATTGATGGCCTCGATAAGGCCGTCGAAGCTGACCGGCTTCTGGATATAGGTATTGGCGCCGAGCTGGTAACAGGCGCTGACATCGCGCTCGTCCGAAGACGTGGTCAACACGATAATCGGAATCTGCCGCAGCCGTACATCCTGCTTGATGAGCTGTAGCGTCTTGCGCCCGTCGAGCCCCGGCATATTGAGGTCGAGCAGGATAATACCCGGATAAGGCTGCTCCGCCGTGCCGTCGCGCGCGAACAGGAAATCGAGCGCGGCTTGCCCCGACTGGCACCAGGTAACGGGATTGAGCAAATTGGCGCGCTTGAAGGCGCGCACGGTCGCTTCGTAGTCATCGGCGCTGTCTTCGACCAGCAGAATGGTCTGCGCGCGCGCTACAGCGGGGTTGATTGCAAGATTCGTGGCGCTATTCATGCTTGTTCGGCTCCTGCTTGATGGTGAAGAAGAAAGTCGTGCCTTGTCCCGACTCAGATTCGATCCAGACTTGTCCATGATGTCGTTCAACGATTTTTTTGACAAAGGTCAACCCCACGCCGGTGCCTTGATCGTCCGGCCCGGCAGCCTGAAGCCGCTTGAAAATGCGGAACACTTCCTGATGAAATTCGGGCGGGATGCCGACGCCGTTGTCCTTGACATAGAAAGCCCCCTGCGCCGGGCCGTGCGGCGGGGTGGCATCGTGGCGATAGCCGATCTCGACCAACGGCTGCGGCTTGTCGTTATATTTGATGGCGTTGGTGATCAGATTGCGGAACACTTCCGTCAGGCGCGGCCTGTCGCACACGACCGTCGGCAAGGGCACCGGCACCGTGACCCGGGCGTTGCGCTCCTTGAGCATGGCTTCGAGCAGCGCGACGCAATCCTCGACCATGCGATTGGTGTCGGCTTTCTGGATCGCGAGATCGCCGCGTCCCAGTCGCGAGAAATAAAGCAGGTCGTTGACCAGCCGCTCCATGCGCTGCGCGAGCTGCGCCAGCCGGTTGAGCCGCCGCACGCCGTCATCGCCGAGCGTCGTGCTATAATCTTCAAGCAGGAACGAAGCATGATTATAAAGCCCGCGCAGCGGCTCTTTCAGATCGTGCGACGCGATATAGGCGAAATCATCGAGTTCCTGATTGCTGTGTTCAAGTTCCTTCGTATAACGCTGCACCTCGGCCTCGGCCTGCTTACGCTCCGTGATATCGCGGATCACGCCGGAAAAATAATCCTGGCCCTCGAGTTTGAAAGCACTGACCGACAGATCGATGGGGAAAATCGAGCCGTCTTTGCGTTTCGCTTCGACCTCACGGCCGGCCGTGCCGATGATCGCCGCCTTGCCTGTCGTGCGATAATGCTGGATGTAACCGTCATGCGCGCTGTGATAAGGCTCGGGCATCAGAATATTGATATTCTGCCCGATAACCTCGGCCGCCTCATAACCGAAGATGCGTTCGCATGCCGGATTGAAGCTCTGCACCCGGCCGCGCGCGTCGATCGTGATAATGCCGTCCACCGCGTGATCCACCACGGCCCGCAACTTCGCCTGACCGCTTTGCTGGATCTGCTCATTCATCTGCTGGAGCGCGGCATTCGCCTCCGCCGTTTCCTGCGCCTGCGCAAAATAGCGTTTTTCCGCCAGCTTGGTCTGCAGCCACTGCTGGTAATAGAACCAGGTCAGCAGCAGCTTGATGGCGTAAAAAATCCCAATCGCGACCAGCACCAGCGCCGTATTGTGCCGCGCCACTGCGTCGTCGTTATCGCGACGCACCACCAGCAAACGGTTCTCTTCGGCCAGCATGGCGCCCGTAAGCTGTCGCACCCGGTCGAGCAAAGCCTTGCTCTGCAGTGCGTTCGTGACCGAGAGCGACGCGGGTGCGCTGCCTTGCTGCAGTTCAACCATGCTGTCGAGATAAGCGATCAGCGCGCGCGCCGCCTCCTGCAGTTGCCGGACGTTATGCTGCTGCGCCGGATTATCTTCGGTCAGCTGGGCGAGACGCTGCTCGATATCGGCCAGGCCCCGTTCATGCACCGGCACATCATCGTTGGCGGTCACGGCAGGCCGCGTAACGTACCGGTAAGCATCGAGGAAAAGTGGATCTTTGCTGATCAGATAATTGCGTTGATAAAGCGCCGCGTCCTTGAGCTTGTCGCTGAGCGCCATGACATGTTCCATGACCTTATGGGTATGCCCCACCCACTGCTCGCTTTGCGCCACCAGCGCGCTTTGCCGCAGAAACAGCACGGTCACCAGCGCCGTGAACACCGTGATGGCACCCAGCCCGGCGCCCAGCACTGTTTTTACCGACAAACGAAACGCGCGTTGCATCACGGCTCCATCAGCAGACCGGCCCGCACTCCACCACAAACCCACTGTAGCTGTAAACGCTGTCCCGCCCGTTCAGCACACAGAAGTATGCCAGACTCCAATTTTTTCTGCACTATTCCACGGCTGCATCAGTATCGTGCAGAAACCACAGGCGATTGCAAAAGGCTGATGACCAATAGCAAAAATCGCCCGAGACTGGTCACACATGACAACCAGCGCATCCGCCGCCAGCACCAGGCTCGTCGGCTTTGTTCCAATAAGACACCACCTCTTCGGCCAATTGCCGGGTCAATGCTGCCGCTGGCATGATGCGCCCGGCATGAAAATTTTCACCGGCCCACATCTGCGAAAAATCGGCCGAACCGGCTGCTTCCGCCTTCTGCCGCAATGGCGCGGCATATTTCGCGGCAAACGGAAAAGCCGGCACGGCGTCGTTCATCGGCCCAACGGCCCGCATCAAGCGCGTCACCAGGCCGCGCGCCGGACGGCCGCTGTAAATATTCGTGACCGCGGTTTCCGCCCCTGGCGCGGTCAGACACGACAGATAAAGCGACGGCACGCGTGCTTCCGGGCAAAACAGATAGGGCGTGCCGAGCTGTACCCCCACCGCTCCAAACCTGAACGCCTGTACAATCGCCGCCGCATCGGCGAGTCCGCCCGCCGCGATGACCGGCACCGCAGTCGCCGCCACAATCCGCGGCACAAGTTGCAGTGTCGGCAACTGCGTCGCCAGATCGTCGGTCAGGAACATGCCGCGATGCCCGCCCGCTTCAATCCCCTGTGCAATGATGGCGTCGCAGCCCCGTTCTGCGAGCCACACCGCTTCCGCGACCGTCGTGGCCGTGGCCAGGATTTTTGCCCCCGCCTCTTTCACGCGACGCAACAGTGGCTCCGCCGGCAGCCCGAAGTGAAAACTGACAATCTCCGGCCTGATGGCGGTGACCGCGGCGCACATCGCGTCGTCGAAGGGCAACCGCAGCACCACATCAGGGATATTAGCGGGATCGATCTGCAAGGCGCGATAATGGGGCGCGAGCTGCTGTAGCCACCGCCCTTCGCGCGCGGCATCGTGCAGCGGCAGCGCATGGCAGAAGAAATTGAGATTGAGCGGTTTATTCGTCAACGCGCGTAGCGCCTGCCAGGCGGCCTGCAACTGTTCCGGTGTGAGCATGGCACAGGCCAGCGAGCCGAGCCCGCCCGCTTCAGCCACCGCCGCCGCCAGCGCCACGGAATCGACCCCCGCCATCGGCGCCTGAATAATCGGCAGCTCAACGCCGAGAAAACGCAGCCCGTTCTTGAACAATGTGGCTCCTGCCATGCGGCTTGCCGTATTGATCGGAGAAGTCTAC